>CAXTEW010000018.1:0-20804 GCA_964243175.1 uncultured Acidobacteriaceae bacterium | reverse complement strand
GGCGACACCACAAGTATCTTCAAGCGCCTGTAACTCCTGCATACAGCGTTCTCGTTGGCGGAACAGAGCTTGGCTCGATCCTGAGCCGGTAGGATGCGGGAGCCTGCCAAATTCCGGCTGCCGGATTCTGCTTCTCTTCGCTTATGCTGCTTAAAGAAGGGTATCCAACTCCGGAGCCAGCAAAGTCGTCTGAGCAGGAAGACGTTTCATTGCAGATGGATGCCTGCTTGATGTGGTAAACACAAAAATTCGTATTCCTGAGGCTCAACTTTTGGAAAGCTCTTCAACCAGTTCGATCGATTGTGAGTCAAAAAACCCTGTTTCACTTCTTTCCCCGGACCTGGATCTACTCTGTTTCAGCCATCTCCGCTGGCACTTCGTGACTCAACGCCCGCAGCATCTGCTGTCCCGCGCGGCCACACGAGGAAGAGTTTTCTTTTTCGAGGAACCCATCTGGCATGCTGCCGGGGAAGCTGACACGGGAAGCGGCGCAATCGGCGGCGCGCGCCTCGAGATACTTCAGGAAACCGCGAACCTGTGGATTATTCGTCCTCACCTCACCCACGGGCAGGATGCGGACGAAGCGCAGAAGGCTCTGCTTGCCGAGTGTATGGCCAGCTTCGAAATAGCGCAGTATGTCTGCTGGTACTACACGCCGATGGCGCGCGGCTTCACGGCCCACCTGGCGCCGCGGGCTACGGTCTACGACTGCATGGATGAGCTTGCGAATTTTGCCGGCGCGCCCCCAGCCCTGGTGGCCCGGGAACAGGGACTGTTCGCAGTAGCCGATGTTGTATTTACCGGCGGCATCAGCCTGTACGAAGCCAAGCAGCAGCAGCATGGCAATGTGCATGCCTTTCCAAGCTCGATCGATGTGCGGCATTTTGCACAGGCCCAGGGGCAACCAGGCACAGCCGGCCCGGTGCCGGAGCCCGCAGACCAGGCAGCGATCCCGCACCCGCGCGCCGGCTTCTACGGCGTCATCGACGAGCGCTTCGATACCGGGCTGCTGCAGTCGCTTGCCGTTCTGCGTCCGCAGGTTCACTTCGTCGTGCTGGGGCCGGTGGTCAAGATCGACGCCGCCACACTGCCCCGCGCGGCCAATATTCACTACCTCGGCGCCAAGACCTACAACGAGCTGCCCGGGTACATCGCCGGCTGGGATGCGGCGCTCCTGCTGTTCGCGCTCAATGACGCTACCCGCTTTATCTCCCCAACGAAGACACCCGAGTACCTGGCCGCGGGCAAGGCGGTTGTGTCCACGCCGATCCGCGATGTCATTCGCGGCTATGGTGACGAGGACCTGGTTGCCATTGCGGGGACACCCGAGGAGTTTGCCTCGGCCCTGGACAAGGCACTGGGCCCGCAGACAGAAGCCTGGCGGGCCGCGGTAGCCACGAAACTCGCGGCCTCATCGTGGGATACCACCTGGGCCGCCATGCGGAGCGAGATCCAGAAAGTCTGCTTGTCCCAGTCGTTAGGATCATTGGCCAACGACCAGGCAGGGGCGGATGGAACGCGGGAAGCCGCCTACCGGGAAGAGGTGCTGATGGGCACGATCCCTGTTGAGCGCCTGAGCGCCGCCCACACCATGACCACGGGCCGTGTGGCGATGAACAGCGGGCGCGCTGTGACGCTGCCCCGCACCGGCGGCAAGCGGCTCCAGCGCCGGACAGAGCATTTCGATTACATCGTCGTGGGCGCGGGCTTTGCCGGCAGCGTCCTGGCGGAGCGCCTCGCGAGCCAGGAAGGCAAACGCGTTTTTGTCATCGACAAGCGGGACCACATCGCTGGCAATGCGTACGACTTCTACAACGCCGAAGGGATCCTGGTTCATCTTTACGGACCCCACATCTTCCACACCAACGCCGAGAAGGTTGTCTCCTACCTGTCGCAGTTCACAGAGTGGCGTCCCTATCAGCATCGGGTGCTCAGCAGCGTCGACGGGCAGTTGTTGCCCGTGCCCATCAATCTCGACACCATCAATCGGCTCTACAATCTGGACCTGGATGCGGACGGGATGCAACGCTTCCTCGAGCAGCGCCGGGTTGTTCCTGCGACGATCCGCACCTCCGAAGAGATCGTCGTCAGCCGCGTCGGCCGGGAGTTGTACGAGAAGTTCTTCCGCAACTACACCAGGAAGCAATGGGGGCTTGACCCATCGGAACTGGACGCCTCGGTAGCCGGCCGCATCCCGGTCCGCTTCGATCGCGATGACCGCTACTTCACGGACAGCTTCCAGGCAATGCCGCTTGAAGGCTACACCCGGATGTTCGAGAGAATGCTCGATCACTCGAACATCGTGGTTCGTACGGGGGTCAGCTACCAGGAGGCAAGGCGCAGCTATCCCGATGCGAAAATCATCTACACCGGCGCTATCGACGAGTACTTCGATTTTCGCTACGGTGCCCTGCCTTATCGCTCGCTCGAGTTCCGACACGAGACCCACGACAAGGAAACCTACCAGGCAGCCCCGGTAATCAACTATCCGAATGAGCACGCCTATACCCGGGTGACGGAGTTCAAGTATTTAACCGGCCAGCAGCATAGAAAAACGAGCATTGTGTACGAGTTTCCCCAGTCGGATGGGGACCCGTACTACCCGATTCCGCGCCCGGAGAATGCTGCTCTCTACGCGAAATACAAGGAGCTCGCGGACCGCGACGACCAGGTGTACTTCTGCGGACGGCTGGCGAACTATCGCTACCTGAACATGGACCAGGTCGTGGCGCAGGCGCTGACGACGTTCCGGCAGATCGCGGATGGCGAAGGGGACAGTTTCCCCGCTGCCGGGGTGGATCTGAAGAGCGCCGCTGCAGTGCAAACACAGCGCATCAGCTAGGCCGCACCATGGATACGAGCAGGCAGCGCGGGGGCACGTACGCCCGGCGCTGCTTGCAGGCGCGGCGTATCCCGGCGACCCTGTCGCATGCTCTCTCCGCCTGACCTTAAGCGCACTCTACGTCTCGATGCAGCGCCTACATGCCGAGCCGGCTGCGATGCGCCCACAGACCCAGGCCAGGGTTCGCAATGAAGAATATCTCTTCCCCATCCACCACATTCCAGCCGTCCGCCAGCCGGTCTACCTGGTAGTGCCGCGTAGCCTCCGCCAGATCGCCATACAGGAAGCCCACCGCTTCGATCTCCGCACGGGTCAGGTCTCCGGGGCAGTAGGTCACGCGAAAGCGCCCCTCGGTTGAGCCATGGATCAGGTGCGCGGCCGCACTGAGATTCGCAGCGAGGTCTGGGTTATTGGCGACTGCGGCCAGGGTCGCCGGTGTACCGCGATACCCGTACTTGCGTATCAGCCTGTCGATCTCCAGGTCCTCGCCAAATTCCTTCACGCCGGGCGCCAGCACAACGAGTTCTGCATCGTCCGCGAGCGCCATGCGGGTGCGGTAGATTGCCTTGTTCCCCAGCCATGTGCTCCTGAACTCGTGAGGATCCAGAAAGACGACGGCCTTCGTGATCTCTCGTTCCAGCAGGACAAAATTCACCCGAAGCGATAACTCGGCCGCACGCTCGAAGCACTCTGCGTCGTCGCCGATGTACAGACCACGCACCACAAGCTGTCCTGCTTCATTCCGCGCCACAACCGTCAGCACATACACGATGGGCAGGTCTCGCAGGAACATGTCGGACGCGTAATTGAGTACCCGGCGGACCGGCGTGTCAGCGCGTCCCATGATCCGCTCCATTCCGTAGACAGCCCCCAGGTAGTGACTCCGGTCGATGCCTTCCGCCCCGCCGGTACCTACCAGGATGTTCTTGTTGTAGTTCGCCATACCGATGACTTCGTGCGGCACCACCTGCCCGATCGACAGGATCAGATCGTACGGCCCCGACCCATCCGCGGGCCCGCGCACGAGAAGCCGGTTCACCTGTGCGGGCCACGGATACTCCAGCTTTCCTTCGGACTGCTCCCGGATGAACGAGGCAGGCACTTCGCCGAGAGTGATCACGTCGTCTCGCCAGTGGTGGACATGGAACAGGTCCCGCGGCATGGCGCCGAACATCCGCGTGAGCGCGGCTTCATCCATCGCGGCGTGGGTACCCAAGGCAGGCAGTACGCCCAGGACCCGCGCGCCCAGCTGCCCGTAGAGCATCTGCGTCAGCTCCCCGGCACGCGAGTGGAGCCGGGACGCGTCGGGCGGCACCAGGAGCACCCTCTGTCTCGCTCCAAGCTGTGCCATGGCCGTGGCGAGCGCCTGGTGCAGCTGCTCTGCCGAAAACTCTGTCGATGTGGATCCCGCGCTGAAGTAGATCGCCATGCCGTCACCTGCCTGCCGCCCAGCATAGATTGTCTCTCGCCTTGCAGGCGCGTCGCGACCATGTTGCAGGAGCCGCGAGCGAGAAGATTGGCGTAGATCGCCGGGTAGCTCACGGAGGGAGCCTGCTAGAGGCAGCGGCGATGCCTCCGCGGGAAGCCGCTGTCCTCGCCTGATCCGCCCTATCCGGCAGCCGACCGTACCCGAGTAGCAGCAGCCAAACGCCTAGGAAAACAGACTTCGACCCTAGCGGGAACGGACGATGGTGGACGCGGCTGGAATCGAACCAGCAACCTGTCGATTAAGAGTCGAATGCTCTGCCAGTTGAGCTACGCGTCCAGGGAGGGAGAACCGGGTCGGACGAAAACAGCTGCGCTTACCAGCCAGGGAATGGCTCATGTGCAGCAGCGCCGGGCAGGACTGCTGCCGGCCGACAAGTAAGAATATAGCACAGCAGCAACGGTCCCCTCCGGGCGGGACGTCACACAGTGGCGGCGACGCCGAATGCAGAGGGTACGGCTTCCGGCAGCTCGCGCATGTGGGAGAGTACGCGTTCCGCGCCCGCGGCAAGCAGCCGGTCGCCATGCCCGGGAACGCAGTGGCTGCCGCCGGTGAACCCGAAGACGCGCATGCCTGCGGCCCGCGCGGCCCGCACCCCGGGCTCGCTGTCTTCAATCACAAGGCATTGCTGCACCGGCGTGCGCATCCACCCGGCTGCGAAGATGAAGACGTCCGGCGATGGTTTGCCGTGCGCAACCAGCTGGGCACTCACGATGTGAGGCGCGAAGTAGTCGAAAAGACCGACGTAGCGCAGACCCTGCTCCAGCTTGCCCGGGGCGCTGCTAGAGGCGACGATCTTCGGGAGATGTATCTGGGCGAGCATCTCAGCGACGCCCGCAATCGCCTGCAGTTCGCTTGAAAATGCCAGATTGACGCGCTCCTTCATCGCCGAGAAGTAGGCCGAGGGTACCGGTTGTCCCCAGTCCTGCTGTACTTCCGCCAGGATCTCCCTCTCCGGACGGCCGGCGAAGCGTCGCACTACCTCGTCTGGAGTGATGGGGTAGCCGAGCCGGGTCAGTTCCTCACTGACGGCGGTACATACGATGATCTCGCTATCGACGAGTACGCCATCACAATCAAAAATCAAAAGAGCTGGTGCCAGTGTGTCGAACGAACCAGGATTGTTCATACTCGAGGTATTGTCTCGCAGGATAGGGTCGATCGCGTGAAGCATTTGCATGGGCTGGCCATAGTTTCATTCCTGTTTGCTGGCTGCAGCAGCAGCTACACGCCCAGCAACTGGCGTTCTGAAGTGCCTGCCGCGGCACGGGCGCAGGGGAATCCACTGCCGCTTACGGCTGCCAACGTGCAGAATGGCCGCGACGCCTACCATCTCTATTGCGCCAGCTGCCATGCAGACGATGGCGCCGGACGGCGAAATCGGCCCAGCCTTCGCAGTGACCGTGTTCGCGGCGAGAGCGACGGCGAGATCCACTGGATCCTGGTCAATGGCAGCAAGGGGCACGGCATGCCCGCCTGGCGCTCCCTGGGGGACGCGAGCCTCTGGCAGCTGATCGAATACATCCGTACCATGCCGCCGGCACACTGAGCTCGCGCGGCCCCCCTGCGCTGCGGGTCATGATGCAGCAGGCGCGTTTGCAAACTTCTTGCCCCGTGTGCCACGGTTGTCGCGGCGGCGCACCGCCTCGCAGAGGATCCGGGATGAAGCTCGTTTCGATACCGCTGGCAACAATGCTGCTTTGCCCTCTTCTCACCATCCCGCCTGGCGCCACCCCGATGCAGGCACAGGCTCCCGGCGAGCCGACCCCGCCGCCGTTGTTGCTTGGGGCAGCGTGGTACCCGGAGCAGTGGCCCGAGTCGCAATGGGAGCCGGACTTGCGCAGCATGGAAGCGGCACACATTCACCTGGTGCGCATTGGTGAGTTTGCGTGGAGCACCATGGAGCCGACCGATGGAGCCTGGCATTGGGAATGGCTGGACCGCGCGATCGCCGCTGCGGCCAGGCACCACATCGTTGTCGTGCTGGGCACGCCCACGGCGGCACCACCGGCCTGGCTCACGGCAAAGTATCCGCAGACGCTCCGGATCAACAATGATGGGCGCCGTGATGAGCATGGCAATCGACAGCAGTTTTCCTTTGCCGATGCCAGGTACCGCGCGCTGGCACGGGATGTCGCAAGCCGCATGGCCGCGCGCTACGGGCATAACCCGGACGTTGTGGGCTGGCAGATCGACAATGAGCTTTCAGCTGTCTCGTTCGACGAGGAGGCGAAGCAGCAGTTCCATAGCTGGCTCGAGCGGAAATACGGCACCATTGCGCAGCTTAACCAGCGCTGGTGGACCGCCTACTGGTCGCAGAGCTACAACGATTTCGCACAGATCCCGGTCCACGACAAAGACGAGAACCCGGCATTGCTGCTGGACTGGCAACGCTTTGTGACAGATACCTGGGTGAGCTACACGCAGAACCAGGCAGACGCCCTGCGCCAACACAGCGACCGGCGCCAGTTCATCACGACCAACACCATGGGCTGGTTCGACGGCTTCAACGCCTACCGGGAGCATGCGGGGCTGGAGATCGCCGCGTGGGACGACTACATCGATGGCGACCATGTCGACTGGGCGGACAACGCCGCACGGCATGACCTGACCCGGGGCTACAAAGACAGGAACTTCTGGGTCATGGAAACAGAGCCGGCCTTTGTGAACTGGCGCAAGACCAACACTCCGCTTGCGAAAGGGCAGGTGCGTGAGCTTGCCTGGCAGGCCGTTGCGCATGGTGCGGATGCGGTGGAGTACTGGCAGTGGCGGGCTGCGCTCAACGGGCAGGAGGAGTACCACGGGGTCCTGGTGGGCGCCGATGGCAAGCCCGCGCCGGTGTATGCGGAGGTGCAACAGATTGGCAAGGAGTTCGAAGAAGCAGGTGCGGCACTCGCTGGAACCACGCCCGTGGCCGAGGTTGCGCTGATCAACGATTTCGACTCGCGGTGGGCCATTAACTTCCAGCGACACTCACAGCGCTTCGACCCGGTTGCCGAGATGGTCGCTTTCTACCGGCCGCTGCGGCAGGCGACAGACGGCGTCGATGTGATCAGCACCGAAGCACCGCTCAGCAAGTACAAACTGATCGTTGCTCCCGCGCTCAACGTGCTGCCACAGCGAAGCGCCGATGCCCTGCTTGCCTATGTTCGCGCTGGCGGCCACCTGCTGCTCGGGCCGCGTTCCGGCATGAAGAACTTTGACGATGCGCTCAACCCGCAGCTGCAGCCCGGGCCACTCGCCGATGCATTGGGAGCAAAGGTAACGCAGTTCTACGCTGTGGACCAGCCGGCCCCGGTAACGATGGGCGCGAACGAAGGCACGGCAGACATCTGGGCCGAGTCGCTGGAGGCGACGTCTCCGGAAACAAGGCTACTGGCCACCTACGGCGCCAGCAATGGATGGCTGGACGGTAAGCCCGCGATTGTGACGCGGGCAGTCGGCAAGGGCTCGATCACCTATGTCGGGGCGTGGCTGGATGATGCGCTGCTCCGCCGGGTAACAGCCATGCTGCTCCGTGACAGCCGGGTACAGCCGCTGTTCCCTGCCCTGCCGCCGGATGTGGAAGTTGCTGTGCGCCAGAACGCGGCGCACACGGTGGTGCTGCTGATCAATCACGGAGCCGCACCGGCGACGGTCACCCTGCCGCCAGCGCTGGTTGGGACGAGCGTCCTGGCGGCAACCAGCGTCGCCGGAAACATGCTGACCCTGCCGAGGTACGGGGTGGCTCTTTTCCGGGTTGCCGGAGGCCTGCCATCCACGGGGGTGCGCCAGCTGCCTATCGCGCGGTAGCCGGCCTGCACCGCTAAGCCGGACGCAGCGTACGCGTACAGGACGCCGGGTTGCCGGCGGCGCCGTGATTACGTTGCTATCCGGTCTTGCGCCGCTTCGCTGCCGGCCGCGGCGCGGTTTGCTTCGCTGCGACGGCCGGCTTCGCCTCTTCAGGCGCAGCAGCGGCCTGCTTTTTCGCCAGGCTTGCCCGCAGCGCGTCCATCAGGTTGATCACCGGCGCCATGGGTTTGCCCTTCTTCGGCGGCTCGGGGCCTGTTTCCCCGGCGCCCTTGCTCTCTATCAGCTGCTCTACCTTCTCCTGGTAGGTATTGTGGAACGCATCGGGATGGAACGGCGCCCGGAGTGAGCCCATAAACTGCTCGGCCAGCTTGATCTCGGCATCCTGCAGCTCCAGCGGCTTCTGCTCGCCAAACTCTGGTATCTCGCGGACCTCGTCCGGGTAGTACAGCGTGTGCAGAATTAGGCCATGTTCATATGGCCGGATGATGACGACCTGTTCCCGCTGGTGCAGGGTGAGCTTGGCGATCGCCCCCAGCTTCAGCTTGCCCATGGCCTGCAGCATCAGCGCGTACGCGCGCCGGCCAGGCTCCTCGGCTACCGTGTAGTACGAAGTCTCGTAATAGATCGGATCCACTTCATCGAGCTCGACGAACTGCTGAATCGCCATCGTTTCTGACGACTCTGCCTCGAGCGCCTTCAGTTCTCCGCTCGAGATGAGTACGTAAGTACCATCGCCGGTCGGGTACCCTTTCTCGATCTCATCCCGCTCTACCACGCGGTCATCCGTGGGGCAGTAGAGCTGCTGCTTGATACGGGTGCCGCATGATTTATGGATCTGGTTGAAGCCGATATGTTCCTCACGGGCCGCGACATACATCCGCACCGGCACCGAAATCAGACCAAACGAGATGTAGCCTTTCCACACTGTCGAGGCCATGGCGCTCCTTTGTTTTCCGCACTTCCGCGCGCCGTAGAACAGGGTGCCGGCTTGCCAGCACTAGGATGTCGATGAGTTAGGTGCGGTTACCTGGCGAGGCTCACGGTTTCCATGCCCCTGTGGCAGTTACAGTAGAAGGGACATACAGGAACAGAGGCACGTGCTCCAGCAACGCTCCAGGCTTTCCCCACTCGAACGGCGAGAGAAACAAAAGGTATTGCTGCGCGATACCGTGGCCTTGTGTACGCTGGCTGCGCTGGTGGTGGTGCTTTCATTCCTGACCTATGCCCTGTTCCACTCGTTCTCTACGCACCAGCAGATGCTGGAAGCGCGCTGGCGGGCGCGGGGCGAAGCGGCGCTTGCAGCGGGCAAACCACTGCTGGCATTGAACGATCTGCGGTCCGCCCTGGCGTACGCGCCGGACAATCGCCAGCTGCAGGTAGAGCTGGCCACGGCCCTGGCAGCTTCCGGCCAGACACAGGAAGCCCAGGTATATTTCACCACCCTGCTCGAAGGGGAACCGGGCAGCGGGCTCATCAATCTGCAGCTCGCCCGGCTCGCGATCCGGCAGGGCAACGCCCGCGGGGCCATCGACTACTACGAAGCAGCGATTGACGGCACGTGGCAAGGCGATGCGTTTACCCGCCGGCGCGACATCCGTCTGGAACTGGCGCGCTTTCTGATCGCCCAGGGCCACTTTCCGGAAGCACGCGGACTGCTGCTGATTACCTCCGGCAACGGACCAGACAATCACCCGCTGCAGGTCATGCTCGGCGCACTGCTGGAGCAGGCGAATGACCCGGCGGACGCGCTCGACGTGTACCGCAAGGCCGCGACGCAGCGAGGGACGCGGCTGCAGGCGATGGAAGGCGAAGCCCACGCCGCGGCATCGCTGGGCCGCTTCGCCGAGGCCAGGAGCTACCTGGCGCAGGCAGTGGCTGACCCTGGTTTCGCGCGGCAGCCACAAGCGGTACGCGATGAGGTCCATGCAGAGCTGGGCGCAGCCGACGGCGTGCTTGCGTTGTACCCGGCTAACACCCTGCCGCCTGCCCAACGAGCGATCCGGATCGTGCGCGCCGCAAAGCTGGCGCAGGCGCGATTGCTGGCCTGCCCGGTTGCGCCTGCGCCGACCGAGGCAGCGGCCGCCGGCGGCAGTCCTGCGCCGCCTGTGCCGGGTCCGCAGCGTGCCCGGCTGCTCGCAGCCCTCGGCACGCATCTGCAGCAGCTGACGATGCTTGGCCATCACGGCGCAGCGACAAACACCGCCGACTCCGCAGTGGCGGCGACAGCGCCACCCGCGGCGGCAGGCGCAGCCGCTGAGCCGGGTACGCCCGCCGACCCGCTGGCGGCGCTGGCGGCACAGTGGACGGCGCTCGCAACCGGCGCGGCATTGCAGCGCCAGCTCACCACTGACCCGATCTTCGCCCAGGGAACTTTGCAGCTGGTGTACGAAACAGAACGGGCCGCAGCCGCTGCCTGCGGCGCCCCGACCGGCGATGATGCGCTGCTGCTGAAGATCGCTCAGGCGCCGGACCAGGTGGAGGTGCAGCCATGACGCCACAGGAAACGATGGCAGCCAGGGTGAAAGCTGCCCAGGAGGAGAACCGGTCCCGCCCCGACACAGGGCGCGACACCCAGCCGGAAGCCTTGAAGCCGGCATCGATCGCCGGGACGACCCGCGAAGTACGCAACCCACTGAACACGGTGCCAATCAGCACCGGCGACCAGATGCCGCTCCGCGCCGGGACGGAGGAGGGCGGCGGCGGACCCGTGGACATGCAGAAGATCGCGCCCAAGCGGGAAGAGCGCCTCTTCCTGGTGCTCTCCATCTTCATCGGTGTGCTTTCCGGCCTGCTGGTTGTGTCCTTCCGCATCGCGATCGACTGGATCAAGATCCTTACCCTGGGCTCGGCGCCGCACGCCCATGAGCCCAGGCTGTTTATTGTGCCGGCCTGCGCCGGGCTCTTCGTTGCCGGGCTGGTTCGCTGGGTTTTCCCCGGCGCGCGTGGCTCCGGGGTCAACCAGACCAAGGCCGCGCTCTATATCTACAACGGCTTCATCTCCTTCAAGACGGTGATCGGCAAGTTCATCGCGTCGGCAATCGCTATCGGCTGCGGCCACTCGCTTGGCCCCGAGGACCCATCGCTGCAGATCGGCGCCGGCGTGGCCTCGATCGTGGCCCGCAGGCTGCGGCTTTCCCGGCAGTCGCTGCGACTGTTTGCGCCGATCGGTGCCGCGGCTGGCCTGGCTGCTGCGTTCAACGCACCGATCTCGGCAATCCTGTTCGTCATCGAAGAGGTAATCGGTTACTGGAGCGCGGCGGTGCTGGGCTCGGTCGTGCTCGCCGCGATCTCCAGCGTTTCGGTCGCGCGCATCTTCTGGGGCTCCGCGCCCATGTTTCGCATTCCCTCGGTCGAGCTGCGGGACCCGCGCGAGCTGACTGCCTACGCAGCCCTGGGTGTCATCGGTGGCTTTTCGTCCTATATCTTCGCCAAGGCCCTGGGCACCTTGCGGCCGCGCCTGCGCAAGATGTCGGCCAACGCGCAGCTGTTCCAGCCAGCGCTGGCCGGCCTGCTCGTTGGCCTGATCGGCTACTTCGGCTTTCCACAGGTCATGGGTCCAGGCTACGAGGTCATGGACCAGGCACTGCACGGCCAGTTCACCTGGCAGTTCCTGTGCGCGCTGGTGCTCTTCAAAATGATCGCGACGACCCTGTCGTTTTCCAGTGGCACGCCCGGCGGCATGTTCGCGCCGACCCTCTTCATGGGAACCATGCTGGGGGCAGCGGTCGGCACCGTCGAGCACACGGTGCTGCCGCATGCGTCGGGCGAGGTTGGCTCCTACGCGCTCGTCGGCATGGGCGTCCTGTTCGCCGGCTTTCTCCGCGCGCCGCTTACCTCGGTGTTCATGGTGCTCGAGACCAGCGGCAACTACTCCATCATCCTGCCGGTCATCCTGGCCAATACCATCGCCTACCTGATCTCGCGTTCGCTGCAGCCTGTGCCTATCTTCGAGCTGTTTACCCACCAGGATGGCCTCGACCTGCCTTCGATGGAGGAGCAGCGCGAGGAAGTCGGCCTGCACCTGGAAGACGCGCTGACCCCGCTACGCGTACCGCTGCTTGAAGGAAGCGAGACACTCAAGACCGCCGCAGTCGAGCTGTCGATGGCGCCCCATACCAAGGCGATGATCGTGCAGATGGCGAATGGATCTTTCTACGTGATGAGTGCAGACGAGATCGTCGTCATGGTGCAGTCGCTGCCCTCGACGACGACGCTTGAAAAGGCCCTGCCATCCGACCGAACACCGCTGCTGTTCCCTGACCTTCCCCTGGACACAGCGCTGCGGCATTTTTCGCGCTGGCACCTGCTGCCGATCAGCAACCGCGCCAGCAAGGGCACGCTCGAGGGCATGGTCACGCTCGATGAAGTGCTCGCCCGCTACAGTCGAGGCTAGCCTCCTGACGCCTCGCCGCACAGCCATAGCAGCCGCGATCCTGCTAACAACCATCTTTGCCTTCTGCCTGCAGGGGTACCACCCTGGCGCGGAGGATGACGGCATCTACCTGAGCGCGGTCAAACACGACCTCGACCCGTCCCTCTACCCCTTCAATGCCGGGTTCCTGACCCTGCAGCTGCAGGCAACAATCTTCGACACGGCTGTTGCCGGCTTCACCAGGCTGCTCCACCTACCGGTCGCGTATGCCTGCTTCCTGCTGCAGTTGAGCGCCATTGCGCTGCTGCTGCTTGGCTGCTGGAGGATTGCGGCCTTCTGCTTCCCGGGCCTCCGGGCGCCACTGGCCGCGGTGCTGACGGTGGCGTGCCTGCTCTCGCTTTCCGTCGCTGGTACTGCTTTGTACATAGCAGATGAGCACCTGCACCCACGCACCCTGGCCACCGACGCGATCCTGTTTGCCGTCGCCGCCATGCAGCGGGGCAAGCGGATGCAGGCGGCCGTGCTGCTCGTCCTCGCGCTGCTGTTTCACCCGCTCATGGCCATGTTCGGCATCTCGTTCTGCATCGTCTACGCAGCATCGCGGGGGCTGGCGCAGCACTTCGATACAGCCGACCACGCGTGGTCGAAGATTGACACGGGCCGGATCGCAGCTCTCCCTGGCTCGTGGCTCTTTCGGCCTGTCACGCCGGAGTGGCGAGAGGCATTGCAACAGCACACCTACTATTTCCCGCGCAGCTGGGAGTGGTACGAGTGGCTCGGCGCGCTCGCGCCCCCGTTGCTTCTCTCGTTGCTCGCCAGGCTGGGGCGGCGGCGAGGCAACCTGCCCTTCCTGCACCTTGCCGTCGCGACAGCCTGCTACACCGTGGCGCAGCTGGCGATTGCGCTGGCCATGCTCCTGCCTCCCGCTTTGGTGCGGCTCACCCCCCTGCAGCCCATGCGCTTTCTCCATCTCACCTTCGTGCTGATGGCAGTGCTGGCAGGCGCGGCCCTGGGGGAGTATGTGCTGCAGCAGCGGGTCGCCCGCTGGCTTCTCGTGTTTCTGCCGCTTGCCGTGGGGAACGGCTACGCACAGCGGCTGCGCTACCCCGCGACACCCAACCTCGAGCTGCCCTGGACCGCCGCGGGGAACGAATGGCTGCGTACCTTCGCGTGGGTACGCGGACACACGGCGCGCGACGCGGTGTTCGCGCTCGATCCTCGCTACCTGGCGCTACCCGGCAACGACAATCATTCCTTTCGCGCACTGGCCGAGCGTTCTTCGCTCGCCGATGATCTGAAGGACGCGGCCGTCGTGACCCAGGTCCCGCAGCTGGCTGCAACCTGGGTCGCGCAGCACCAGGCGCAGGAGGGCTGGACCCGCTGGACGGCTGCCGATTTCCACCACCTTGCAGACACCACCCCGGCCCGGTGGGTGATTGTAGCCCTGCCGCAGGCCCAGGGCCTTGCTTGCCCCTATGCCAGCGGCACTCTTGCCGTGTGCCGGCTCAAGTGACCGGGAACTTGTTGCAACCCGACGACCATCGAGTACCGGCTTGCATCCCGCAGCCTGTGCCACTACCCTCAAGGCACACGCGCGCATGCTGAGCATCTTTCAACGCCTACTCCTGGGAGGGCTGCTACTTCTGGCTCTGGTTACAGGGCTTAGCCTCCTTGTGCGTGCATCCTTCGTAGCGCTCAGTGCACTCGATGAAGAGCAGAAGCAGATGGACAGCGCGGTGGTGAGCCTCGCCGCAGCCCATGGCTCCTTGTCGCGGGAACAGATCCTGGTCGAGCGTTCGCTGCTGCACCTGCCTGGAAACGCGTCTGGGAACAACCCAGCGGTTGTTGCATCGCGGGCGCCCCTGCCGCCAGCGGCCGCTGCCACACCGGCGCCTCGTGAAAGTGAGATTCAGGCACAAAGTGAACGCGCCGAAGGGCGGCTGCTGACGGCGCAATCCGCTCTTGCCGGATTGCCGGCCGCACCATCAATGGCGGCCTACATCACTGCGCACCGGCGCGTCCTCGAGCGGCTGCGTGTCATGCCTCCGAGCGCCGAAGCACGCATACTCTCGGCGCGGGAGCTGGAACCTGTCGGCGACCGCCTTTCCCAGGATCTGCGCACGCTGGAAGACCGCCGCATGGAGCTGCTGGCCGACCTCGCGCTCCGCCGCGAAGCGCTGCGGGCCCGCCTCATCGGCGCGTGTGCGGCAAGTATTCTGCTCGCCATCGGGCTCGTGCTTGGGCTGCTTTTCTTCACCATGCGGCCCCTGCGCATGGCGGCCCGCACGGCACGCCGCATAGGCCAGGGAGATCTGCAGCAGAGGATCGACTGGCCGCGCTCAGACGAACTCGGCATCCTGGCAACCGAGTTTAACCGCCTGGTCATCCGCCTGCGCGACCTGCGCGAAACAGAAAGCGGGCGCCGTGAAATGGAGCTCCAGCTCAGCGACGCCGTGGTGCAGTCCATCTTCGAGCCTGTGATCGTGACCGATGGCCGGGGGCAGCTCCTGAAGCTCAACAAGGCGGCCCGCCAGCTGCTGGGTGCAGCGTCGGCAGACCGCATGGCGCTGACCTCGACGCCCGGCGGCGGGCAGATCCTGGCCGCTATTCAGACGGCCGTAACCTTTCAGCGCAGCGTCGATCACGAAGGGGAATCGGCAATGGCACCGATCCGCATCGGGGAAGCGCAGAAGAGCTTCCGGCTGCGGACCACGCCGATGCGCGACAACGAGGGCCACCTCCTGGGAGCAGTCACGGTGCTCGAGGACCTGACGGAATTGCAGGCGCTCGACCAGTTCAAGACGAGGTTTCTGGCCGTCGCCTCGCAAAAGCTGCGGGGGCCGCTCGAGAAGCTCCGTCTCGCCATTCATGCACTGGCCCGCGGCTACGCCGGGGAACTTCGGCCGCTCCAGGCCGACGTCGTCGAAGGAGCGCAGGGCGAGGCGCAGCATCTGGACGACCTGATGGCCGACCTGTTTGCCGTGGCCGAGCTCGACAGCGGGCGCCGCGCGCTGCGGCTGGAGCAGCTGCGACCGATCGACGTGCTTCGCGAGGCCCAGGCGACCGTGCGCGCCGCAGCGAATGAACGCGGGTTGACGGTCGAGATCAATGCGTATGCCGACCTGCAGCGGATCGAGGCCGATCGACGGGCCTTGCGCTCTATCTTTGAGAACCTGCTGAGCAATGCCATGCAGCACACGGGCAGCGGCGGCTATATACGCCTGGCTGCCACCGAAACCAAGAACACGGTCCATTTCAGCGTCTCCGACACGGGCCGGGGCATTGAGCCCGAGCGCTTGAAGATGATCTTCAGCCGCTTCAACTCGGACTCGGCGGGTGGTACCGGGCTGGGCCTGGCCCTGGTGCGCCGGCTGGTCGAGTCGCAGGGAGGGCAGATCTCGGTCGAAAGCCGGGTTGGTATCGGCACCGCGTTTACCTTCACGCTGCCGGCTGCGGCGCTCTCTGAAGTTCGGCACCCAGTCGAGGCAGGCTGACGTGGCCCAGCTGCACAAGGAAGACGACGGCCAGCCCTTTCCACTGCCTGGACCACCGCCTGAACCTGCCCGGCTGCGTGTCTATATCGGCGCCGCTCCGGGCGTCGGCAAGACCTACCTGATGCTGGAGCATGCGCAGCAGCTGCTTGCGGCGGGCGTCGACGTGGTCATTGGCTTCGTCGAGACGCACGGCCGCAAGGAAACA
This sequence comes from uncultured Acidobacteriaceae bacterium, assembly GCA_964243175.1. Lineage (GTDB taxonomy): Bacteria > Acidobacteriota > Terriglobia > Terriglobales > Acidobacteriaceae > EB88. The sequence continues at coordinate 4,613 of CAXTEW010000018.1, read as the reverse complement.
GCAGCGCTGGTAACAGGCCTCGAAGTCGTCCCTTTGAAGCAGACGCAGTACCGCTCGGTGACCCTCGAGGAGATGGACCTGGAGGCTATCCTCGCGAGAAAGCCCCACACGGCGCTGGTCGATGAGCTGCCACATACCAATGTGCCCGGATCGCGCAACCGGAAACGCTACGAGGATGTCCTGGCGCTGCTGGAGGCCGGCATCAACGTCGAAACAGCGGTCAATGTCCAGCACCTGGAGACGCTGAACGATGTGGTCGCGCGCTCGGCCAAGACCACCATCCGCGAGACCATCCCGGACAGTTTTCTGCGTCGCGCCGATGAAGTCATCAACGTCGACATTTCGATCGACGAGCTGCGCGGCCGCCTGCGCGACGGCAAGATCTACAAGCCGGAACGGGTGGAGCAGGCACTGGCCAACTTCTTCCGCAAGGGCAACCTGACCATGCTGCGCGAGCTTGCGCTGCGCACAACCGCCGAACAGGTAAGCGTGGCGGCGTCAGAATATCGGCGTGCGCAGGGGCTGGAGCAGGCGCCGGTGCCCGAAAAGGTAATGGTCTGCCTGTCGCACCGGCCCGGGACCGAGCGGCTGATCCGCACTGGCGCGCGCATCGCGGGGCGCCTGGCGACCAACTGGTATGCAGTGTACGTGCAGGGTGCGCGCGGCCACCAGCCGGACAACACCGACCCGCACGCCGGTGAACGCCTGGAGGAGTACCGCCGCCTGGCAAAAAGCCTCGGAGCGCAGGTGGTGACGCTGGAGGACAAGCGCGTGGGTGAGGCACTGATCGCCTTCGCCAAGCGGGAGTCGATATCGCACGTGGTCTTTGGCCAGGCGTCGCGCTCGCGGCTCGACCTGCTGCTGCGCGGCTCGGTGATTAACGACTTCCTGAATGAAATGCGGGACACCACGGTGCAGGTGGTTCCGATGAGCAAGAGCCGGAGGGGCTAGCGCTGTGCGCGCGACGCAAAGACCAGGAGGCCGCCTGCGCCTGATCCGCGGCCTGCCTATGGTAATTTGGAAAGTGGCGACAGATGTGAGCTCGTAGCTCAGTTGGTAGAGCATTGCACTTTTAATGCATGGGTCCTGGGTTCGAGCCCCAGCGAGCTCACCACGCACAATTACAAATGGGTTCATACAGAAAAGGTCGTCCTCTCCGGATGACCTTTGGCTTTTAGTGGCTGTTTGTTGTTCAGCGGCAATCGACGAATGGGATTCAAGGCATGCGGGATGAGGACCTGGAAGGCGAACCAGGCCCCTTCCGTTCTGGCGATCGCTGCTGCCGGCATTCTGGGGCAGCCGCAGACTGCGGCGGCCGCTGGAACAAAGGACGCCGCATTGCGGGCGCTGGTTATACGATGGCTGCGTGCATCTTCCTGTGCAACCACCGGTCCTGCCCATGCTTGCCAAGCGGGTCGGCGCCATTCCTGCGGACGAGGGCTGGATCTTCGACCCGAAGTGGGATGGCTTTCGCGCGCTGATCTTTCGTGACGGCGACGAGCTCCTCATCCAGAGCAGGGACGGCAAGTCGCTGAACCGGTACTTTCCGGAGCTCGAAGCGAGCCTCCTCGCGCAGCTGCCGCTGCGCTGCGTGCTCGATGGCGAGATCGTGATTGCCCGCGATGACCGCCTGGACTTCGATGCCCTGCAGCTCCGGGTGCACCCGGCGGCTTCGCGGGTGAAGCTTCTGGCCACGCAGACCCCGGCCTCGATCGTGTTCTTCGACCTGCTGTGCGTTGGCGAAGAAAGCCTGCTGGCGACGCCGCTCGAGCGGCGTCTCGAGCGTCTTGGCCAGGTGCTGGCAGGTTCCCGGGCTCCACTGCACCAGACACCCTCGACGCGGGACCGCGGCGTGGCGGAAGACTGGTTCCGGCGCTTCGAAGGGGCAGGCCTTGACGGCATCATGGCCAAACCGGCGAACGGGATCTACGAGCCGAACAAGCGCGCCATGCTGAAGGTGAAGCACGAGCGGGACTGCGACTGCGTGGTCGCCGGGTTCCGCTGGCACAAGGATCGCGAAGGCACGGCGGTCGGCTCGCTGCTGCTGGGGCTCTACAACGGTGCGGGCGCCCTGCAGCACGTCGGGGTGTGCGCCAGCTTTGCCATGGCGAAACGGCAGGAGCTGGTCGAGTTCCTGGCGCCCTACCGCGAGAATGCCGCGGCTGCGCATCCCTGGGGAGCCAGCTTCGAGAGCGAAGCGGATCCCTCTGCAGACCAGCGCATGCCAGGCGCCCCCAGCCGGTGGAACAGTGGCAAGGATCTTTCCTGGGAGGCGCTGCGGCCAGAGCTCGTCGTGGAAGTGGCCTACGAGCACATGCAGGGTGACCGCTTTCGCCACATGGCGCAGTTCCGCCGCTGGCGCACCGATAAAGCGCCCGCGGACTGCACCTACGCGCAGCTTGAGGTCGTGCCGCCACAGGAGCTGCGCAGCGTCTTTGCCGGCGGCAGTTAACCCCCTCCGCCCGAGACGCCTTTCAATTTTGGCCAGCACTAGGCCGGGTCTGTCCGCGTCGGATCATCATCCGGATCGGGCGTTGCCTGCGCTGGCCGCGCCTCTTCCGGAACATGGCGGAGATTGATCCGAATGCGGTACCAGATGTACGCGCGTCCACGCATGCGGTCGACCAGCACATCCTCCTCTGCCAGCAGTGCCGCAGCCTCCGGGTGGGCTGCCCTCCAGCGCTCAAGGCCTGCCAGTGCCGCTTCCTTGTCGGGCGAGTGCGCCACCGTGATGAGCGGCATCTTGACCCGGGCTGGCGCCCGCATTGAGGTGGAGCCTGCTCCGGCTGCTTCCTTTGCGGGCGCTTTGGAGGTCTGCGACCGGGCACGCGACGGCGCAACCCGTGGCGCTTCTGTCTCGCCCTTGCGGAAGTGTGGCGGCCACGGTGCGTCACCCAACCCCTCCGCTTCGTCGCGCGCAGCCAGCTCCAGCAGGGCGGCCAGGTCACCGGGCGCCGCGTTGAAGCCATCGTGCGGATCGCCGATCGACGCAAACCGCGCGGGCATGGTCAGCACCGTGAAATCGGCTGGCTCGCAATCCGGCACCTCGTGCCAGTGCAGCGGCGCGGACACGCGGGCGTCTGGCAGTGGCCGCACCGAGTACGCCGAGGCCGTGGTGCGGTCCTTTGCATTTTGGTTGTAGTCGAGGAACACGCCGTGGCGCTCCTCTTTCCACCATTTGGACGTGGCCAGCGTCGGCACCCGGCGCTCCACTGCGCGAGCCAGTGCCAGTGCCGCGCGGCGCACCTCGGTAAAGCTCCAGCGCGGATGGATGGGCACATTGATGTGCAGACCACGGGAGCCGCTGGTCTTCGGAAACGCTGCCAGGCCAGCTTCCTCGAGAACGGCGCGAGCCTGGAGCGCTACCAGGCGTACGTCCGCGAACTCGACGCCCGGACCGGGATCCAGGTCAACGCGCAGCTGGTCGGGGTGCTCCAGGTCCGCGGTCCGCACCGGGTGGGGGTGAAGCTCGATACAGCCAAGGTTCACGATCCACGCGAGCCCAGCCGCGTCATCGACCACGACTTCCTCTGCCGTGCGTCCCGAGGGAAACGAGAGCGTAACCGTGCGGAGAAAGGCGGGGAGATCAGATGGCGCGCGTTTCTGGTAGAACGGCTCCCCTTCGGCACCATTGACGAAGCGCTTCAGAACGACCGGCCGATCCCGGATACCGCTCAGGGCACCCGGGGCTACCGCTAGAAAGTAGCGAACCAGATCCAGCTTTCGCAGCTGCGTTGCGCGCGAGAAGTAAAGCTTGTCCGGGTGAGAGATGCGGACGTCCTGACCCTCGATCGACAGCACCACGGCATCGTCTGGCTTGGGCACGGCACCAGAGTACACCTGCGCTGGCGGTACGCTGCTTCGCGCAGGTAAAGTCGTCCTCCGCCGTGAATGCAATTTCGCATCGCACTCCGCACACATGAGAGTATGTCGCCATGCGACTCTCCCACATTGCTCTTACCGTGTTCGCCTGGGGCGGGCTCGCTGCGGCCTCCTTCGCGCAGTCAACAGCCGCATCTCCGCTGGAGTACATCCGGACCGGCAAACTCTTCGACAGCCAGGCTGGCAGGTATATCGATGGAGCCGTGCTGGTTGTGCAGGACCAGCGCATCCGCAGCGTGGAATCCGCGGGCTTCGCCATCCCGGCTGGCGCGAAGACCGTCGACCTGACAGGAAGCTATGTTTTCCCCGGCCTAATCGACTGTCATACGCACCTGACTGTGCGGGCAGACAAGTACAACGAGCTCAATCTCTTCAAGGAGACGCCATTTACGGCGGCGATCAATGGCGTGGTCAATGCCAAGAAGACGCTCGATGCCGGCTTCACCACCGTGCGCGACGTAGGCTCGCCACCTTTTGCGGCAGTCGATCTGCGGAACAATATCAACGATGGTTTCATCCCGGGGCCACGCATCGTCGCGTCAGGACCTGGCATTTCCATTACCGGCGGCCACGGCGACCTGAACAACTTTTCCCCTGAAGTGCGCCCCATGATGTACCCGGCCGACCGCAACTTTGGCATTGCCGATGGCACGGACCAGGTGCAGCAGACGGTGCGCGCGCAGGTGAAATACGGCGTCGACGTGGTCAAGATCCTGGCCAGCGGTGGCGTT
>CAXTEW010000017.1:0-20875 GCA_964243175.1 uncultured Acidobacteriaceae bacterium | reverse complement strand
CGATCGCGCGGCTTCGCACGCGCATGAGAAACAGGCGAAAGCTGCGAGCGGCGGCACCTGAGGCCCTGGCTCGCGCGGCGGGTTCCTATCCTTTTTTCCTGCGCACCAGGCTGGTTGCTGTCAAGGAAAAGCCGCGCATGGCGCGCAAGGAATCCGCCTTTGCTCCCCAGCACCTGAGCCTCGACGAGCCAGCCGAGGCTCAGGAGGGGCGACGCATACCAGAGCTCGATGCCCTGCGCGGCCTCGCCGTCTGCTGTTGTGCTTCACCATGTAGCCCAGGCAACCATTGCGTCAGAACGAGGCGTTCTGCACCTGCTGCTCAATGCATGTATGCTCGGCTTCCTTGGCGTCGATGTCTTTTTCGCACTCTCCGGCTTCCTGATTACCCGCATCCTTCTGCAGAAAAAGGGGCAGCCGGGGTATTACAGAAACTTCTATGCGCGCCGCTTCCTGCGCCTGGCGCCGGCCTACTTCCTGACCATCGCAATTGTTGCCATGATTGAACCGCGCGGGGGTGCGTACCTCATCCTCTCCGCTGTCTACATCGCTAACTTCGCAACCTTCCTGCATGTACCGATCGGCTACGGCGTTCTCTGGTCGCTCTGCATAGAAGAACAGTTCTATCTCCTCTGGCCCTGGCTGGTCGGGTATCTGAGCGAGCGCCGCCTGCTGCTCACCTGCTTTCTCATTGCGCTGCTCACACCGATCGCGCGTGTTGTCGCCGTGCTGCATGGAAACTTCGACGGCTATCTCTCCTGGTACCGCTTCGATGGCCTGGCGTGGGGTGCCTTCGCAGCTCTGTGGATGGGCCGCCGGGGAGCCAAGGGAGGCCTGTGGCGTACGGTAGCCATCACCGGAAGCACCGTTCTTCTCGTTGGCCTCTTCGCATACGCCACAGGCAGAAAAGACCTGGGTCAGGCGATTCTGTATAGGGCGGTTCCGATGCTCACCATCGTCCTGATCCAGCAGTGCTGCGATGCGCGGCCAACGCGGCTGCGACGCATCCTGCAAACCCCCGCGCTACGCCTGCTGGGCGACCTGAGTTACTGGATCTATCTCATCCACTATGTCTTCCTGCATGAGGTGCTTGCCTTCCTGGCCTGGAGATACCCGGAGCTTGCTGCGCGCGGCGGCGCCGGCTTTCTGGGCATCATCCTGGTCACGGTCTTTGCCTGCTCCATACTTTCCGGAATCGCGGTCCGCCGCTGGATCGAGCTACCCGCACTGCGCCTGAAGAGCCGCTTCGCCTGAAAAGCAGATTCGGCCGCCTCGCGCTGGATGACCCGATGTTTCTCTCACAGCGGCGGCAGGATCCGCTGCTCGCGCATCTCTGCGTAGAAGCCGGTGAAGAAGTCTTCGGAGTCAATACAGGCGTGGAACCCTGCGCGCCGGGCCTTGATCGTGCTGGTGATGTTGTCGAACGCCGCATGGAAGAGAAAGTCGCCGAAGGCCCAGTTCGCAATCTTGTCATAGGCATTCGCAACCAGGCCGTACTTCTTCGTCATGGCATCCCACAGCGGCGCCTTGTCCGCCATGTACACGGCAAGCGGCATCGGCACCGGCTCGGCAACTTCCATCTGGAATGCGCGCGCGATCTTGGGCCACAGAAACTGCCAGCGAAAATAATCGCCGTTGGTGATGTTGAAAAGCTCGTTGGCAGCAGCCGGCGTCTCTCCCGACCAGTCCGTGGCTTCGGCCAGTATCTTCGCGGAGGTGACCTGGTAGAGCGCGCGGTAGGCTGCCTCCGGCCCGGGGAACCGCAGCGGCAGGCCCATCTCCTTTGAGATCGCCGCGTACACGCCGATCACCATCGTCAGGTTCATGGGGTTGCCGATGGCATAGCCGCACACCGCCTCCGGCCGCAGGATGCTGAAGTTCCACCGCTTGCCTGCCTGCCGCGCCCGCAGGTGGTCTTCCTGGTCGTAGTAGAAGTTCGGCGACATCAGTCGAGGGTCATCTTCGCGGGCCGGTGTCTTGAACGGGCCCAGGTCAGCGCCGTAGGCCTTGCCACCCTGGTAGATGGTCACATGCGCGAGCCCGGGCGCATGCTGCTCGACCGCGTCCAGCAGGTTGCGCAGCAGCGCCACGTTCACCGCGCTCCGCTCGCCGGGCGTGTCCTTCTCGATGTACGCGCCGAAAACGACATGCGTCACATCGCTGCACCCACGCAGCGCCTCGCGGGTCGCCACCGCATCGAGCAGGTCAACCGAAATCGGCGTGACGCCAGCAAGTCCTTCGAGCGGGCGCCGCGACAGCGCGTACACCTTTGTCGCCGCCCCGCTGCCCGTGCTGAAGTGCGCTGCCGCTGCCCTGCCGATGACGCCCTGCGCGCCTGCTACCAGTACAACTTTGCTCCCCATGCCTGTTCTTCCCTTCCTTGCTGCCGGCCCTGCGCGCCCGTCCCCGAAACGGGCGGCACCGCACAGTATGATGAGGCAGGGGAAACAAATGGCTCACACCACGATCACTCCTGAGGTACGCGCCCAGGTAAACACCGGCCACATGGGCACTCTGGAGCGGATCGAAGCACGCACTGCGAAAATCGGAATCGTCGGCATGGGCTATGTCGGGCTGCCGCTCGCACTGCTCTTTTCTGAAGAGCGTTTCCCGGTCACCGGCTTTGACATCGACCCTCACAAGGTCGAGACGCTGAATGCAGCCGGCTCCTATATCGTGCGTATCCCTGGCACCGAGATCGCGGAGGCGCAGCGCTCCGGCTTCCGCGCAACCGCCGATTTCACCGCGGTCCGCGACATGGACGCCGTCATCATCTGCGTGCCGACCCCGCTCTCCGAGCACCACGAGCCTGACCTGAGCTTCATCGAACATACTGCGCAGTCGATCGCGCCCTTTCTGCGCGCCGGCCAGCTCGTAGTCCTTGAGAGCACGACCTATCCCGGTACGACAGAGGAAGTGCTGATCCCGCTGCTTGAAGCAGGCGCACCCGGCGGCCTCAAGGCAGCCCGCGCCGAGGAAGCAGGCTTCTATGTCGCGTTTTCGCCCGAGCGCGAAGACCCGGGCAATGACACGGTAGCGCGCCGCGATATCCCCAAGGTCATCGGCTCGTTCGGTGAGCCGGCCGGTGTGCTCGCCGCCGCACTCTACAGCGCGATCTTCAACCGGACTGTTCCTGTTTCGTCACCGGCGGCAGCAGAGATGACCAAGCTGCTTGAGAATATCTACCGCTGCGTCAACATCGCGCTGGTCAACGAGTTGAAGCAACTGTGCCAGCGGATGGACATCGATATCTTCGAGGTCATCGACGCAGCCCGGACCAAGCCATTTGGCTTCCAGGCTTTCTATCCCGGGCCGGGCCTCGGCGGCCACTGCATCCCGATCGATCCGTTCTACCTGTCGTGGAAAGCCAGGCAGTTCGACTTCCGTACCCGCTTCATCGAGCTCGCGGGCGAGGTGAACGGGGCCATGCCGCGCTACGTGATCGACCAGACGATTGAAGCACTAAACGGGCAGCGCAAGGCCGTCAATGGCTCGCGTATCCTGGTACTCGGTCTCTCGTACAAGCGCGATATCGATGATCTGCGCGAGTCGCCGTCGCTGCCGATCATCGAGATGCTGCGGGTACGCGGCGCGGAGGTCAGCTATAACGATCCGTACTTCGCGCATGTTGGCCGCGGACGCCACTACGATTTCAACCTCGATTGCGCACCACTTACCGATCTCGGGCAGTACGACTGCGTTCTGATCGCGACCGATCACTCGGACTATGACTACGCAGAGATCGTGCGTACCGCGCAATTGGTCATTGACACCCGCAACGCGACCAAGGGTATAAGCAGCGGCAACATCGTGCGCTGCTAGAACGGCCTTCGCCCGCATTCGCTCGTGTAGGCTGTCGGCATGGCGAAGACGCCTGCTATCCAACACGATTTCGGAGTCCTGCTTTGGAAGAGTTTCCTCGTCTCGCCCGCCTCCCGGCTTACGTCTTCAACATCACTGGCGAGCTGAAAGCCGAAGCGCGCCGGCGTGGCGAAGACATCATCGATTTCGGCATGGGCAACCCGGACGGCGCGACGCCAAAGCACATCGTGGACAAGATGATTGAAGCGGCTCAGCGCCCGGAGACCCATCGCTATTCGCTTTCAAAGGGAATACCGCGGCTGCGCAAGGCAATCGCAAACTGGTACGGCCGGCGCTACAACGTCGATATCGATCCGGCAACCGAGGCCATTGTCACCATCGGGTCCAAGGAAGGCATCGCCCACCTGTGCATGGCCACGCTCGACCGCGGCGACGTGGTCCTGGTTCCGAATCCGAGTTATCCCATTCACATCTATGGACCGGTGATTGCCGGGGCCAGCATTCGATCTGTCGCTATCCACGACACGGATACGTTTCTTGCCGAGCTGGAACAGACCATTCCGCTGATGTATCCCAAGCCGAAGATGCTGATCCTCAACTTCCCTGCCAACCCCACAACGCAATGTGTCGAACTCTCGTTCTTCGAGCGGGTGGTTGCGCTCTGCCGTGAGCACGGCATCTACCTGGTACACGACCTGGCCTACGCCGATATCGTCTTCGACGGCTACCGTGCGCCTTCGATTCTCGAGGTGCCCGGGGCAAAGGACATAGCCGTCGAGTTCTTTACGCTGTCGAAGAGTTACAACATGCCTGGCTGGCGGGTCGGCTTCATGGTCGGCAATGCGAAGCTGGTTGCGGCGCTGGCCCGGCTCAAGAGTTACACCGACTATGGCACCTTCACGCCCATCCAGGTAGCGAGCATCCTGGCGCTTGAGGGCCCGCAGGACTGCGTTGCCGACATCACGTCGATCTATCGCCGTCGCCGTGATTACCTGGTCAGCGGACTGAGTAAGATGGGCTGGCCGGTCACTTCGCCCAAGGCCACGATGTTTGTCTGGGCTCCCATTCCAGCCGCCTACCGCAGTGGCAGTTATGCGGAACAAGACGCAGATGCCGCGCCGCTCGGATCCCTCGACTTTTCGACCCGCCTGCTGCGCGAGGCCAAGACTGCGGTATCCCCGGGTATCGGCTTCGGCGAGTACGGCGACGGGCACGTGCGCTTCTCGCTGATCGAAAATGAAGAGCGAACCCGCCAGGCACTTCGCTGCATGCGGCAGATGTTCCAGCGCGACGGCGTCAGCGAGCCGCCTTTGTAGTTGCGCCGCAGGCAGTAAGAAGCCGCGCAGGCGGTCCTGCCCTATGCAAGCGCCGGAGTCGCCGCGCGGGCGATCAGCTTGGTCGTAGAAAAACCTTCCACCGTGGGAACGATCTTCACGATCCCTCCCCAGCTGCGCACTTCCTTCGCGCCGACCACCGTGTCTTCGACATAGTCGCCACCCTTGACGATGACGTCCGGCTTGAGCGCGTTGATCAGCGCCAGCGGGGTCGCGTCGCCGAAGACGATCACCGCGTCGACCGCCGCAAGCGCAGCCAGCACGCGTCCACGGTCCCGCTCCGAAACCACCGGGCGTGTCGGTCCCTTCAGCGCGCTCACCGATGCATCGCTATTGATCGCGACAATCAGCCGGTCACCCTGCCGCCGGGCATCTTCCATCAGGGTGATGTGTCCGACATGCAGCAGGTCGAAGCAGCCATTGGTAAACACGACGCGCTGCCCCTTCGATCGCCAGGCGCCGACGCGTGTTTGTAACCGGTCCAGTTCCAGAAGCTTTTCGGATGCCTGCAACTCGATCTCCGGCATCAGGCTCGAAATCAGCTCATTGCGCGTGATCGGTACGGTGCCGACCTTGCTGACGACGATGCCGGCGGCAATATTCGCCAGGGGAACCGCTGCTTCAATCGGCAAACCACTCGCAAGGGAAAGCGCCAATGTCGCAATCACGGTATCGCCAGCGCCGGACACGTCAAACACCTGGCGTGCCACTGCGGGATAGGTATGCGTCTCGCCCGTACGCACGACCGCAATCCCCTTTTCGCTCAGCGTCACCGTGAGGTAATCGAGCGCCAGCGCGGGCAGCATTGCGGCAGCCGCTGCAAGCAGGGTGTCTGTTTCCTTTGCCGGGATACCCGTCGCGACAGAAAGTTCCTGCAGATTCGGGCAGATAGTCGTGGCGCCGCGGTACCGGGCGAAGTCGCGATGCTTCGGGTCGACCAGGACTGGGACGCCCTGCGCGCGGGCTGCATCGATCACGCGCCGGCAGACTTCCTCAGAAAGCACGCCCTTGGCATAGTCCGAAAGTACGACGGCGCTGACCCGCGGCAACTCGTCACCAATAGTGGTGAGCAGTGCGGCGTAAGCGCTTTCGGGAAAGCCCTTGGTCTTCTCTACATCAAGGCGGAGAATCTGCTGCTGGCCGCCCAGGATGCGAAGTTTCGATGTCGTGGGGTGGCTAGGAACAGCGACCAGGCGCGAATCGACGCCGGCTCCTGCGAGGCACCGCTCCAGAACCGAACGCTCTTCGTCGTCGCCGGCGAAACCTGCAATGGTGACGCGCGCACCCAGGCCGGCTATGTTCATGGCCACGTTGGCTGCGCCGCCAGGCTGCTCACTCCGGTGCGCCAGCCGCACAACCGGGACAGGCGCCTCGGGCGAGATACGCTCCACATCGCCCCAGATATAACGATCCAGCATCACATCGCCGATCACGAGAACGCGCGTTTCCCGCCAGTCTCCCTCGATACGGGAGACGATCTGGTGCAGCTCTTCCACCATGCTGGTCTAGCCTTTCTGCTCCACCGGGTCCTTGCTGCTCTGCTGGCACCAGGCCAGTTCAATCCAGTCGCACAGGGTGTGGCCACACAGGATGTGCCCTTCCTGCACGCGCGCCGTGTCACGGGTCGGCACACAGATGCTGGCATTGGCAATGCCGGCCATGCGGCCGCCACCCTGCCCGGTCATCGCAACCGTAAAGGCGCCGCACTCCTTCGCGGCTTCGAGTGCCTCGACGACGTTCGGGCTATTTCCGGAGGTCGAGATGCCGACGACAATATCGCCTTCCTCGCAGAGAGCCAGCACCTGCCGGCTGAAGATCTGGTCGTAGCCATAGTCGTTGCCGATCGAAGTCAGGATCGAGGTATCCGTCGTCAGCGCGATCGAGGCCAGGGGCTTGCGCTCGCGGCGAAAGCGACCCACAAACTCTGCAGCCAGGTGCTGGGCGTCGGCAGCAGACCCGCCATTGCCACACCACAGCACCTTGCGCCCCGCAAAGATCGCCTCCGTCATCTTCTGCGCGATGTTTTCCAGCACCGGCTGCTGCGCCTTGAGCTCTTCAATGACCCGCTGGTGCTCATCAAAGGCCCGCGTAAAGACTGCGTCCCCCGTCAACTCTGTCGTCGTCATGCTTCCCTCATTCTGGTTCGCAGCATGCATCCGCATGCGGGGAAAATGTCCATCCAGCGCTTCGCTATGATACTCCGTGTGGACATCGCTTCCGATTACCAGGGTATACAGACAGTCTTTCTCGACCGCGATGGCGTACTGAACCGGAAGGCCCGTGAAGGCGAGTATGTGTCCCGCTGGGACGTCTTCCATCCTCTGCCCGGTATTGAAAAAGCCTTGAAGCTGCTCAACGAAGCCAAGCTTCCTGTGTATGTCGTCACCAACCAGCGGGGTGTGGCGCTCGGCTACTACACGGCTGCCGATGTGGAGCGGCTGCATTGCCGCCTGCAGGAGGAGCTGCGCAGCCATGGCGCCCATGTCGAAGGCTTTTTCTTCTGCCCGCATGACAAGGGTCTCTGCCATTGCCGCAAACCCAAGCCGGGGCTCTTTGAACAGGCGCAGGCACAGCACCCGGAGATCGACTTCTCGACCAGTGTCATGGTCGGCGACTCGCTTTCTGATATCGAGGCGGGAAGCCGGCTGGGCATGCGTACTATCTTCATCGCTGGGGATCCGGACACGCAGAAGGCCGGCGCCGACGCCGCGGCGCAGAAGGCTGGCGCAGTTGCCGGCTCGCTGCTCGAAGCAGTGCATGTGCTGCTTGGGCTGCCGCATGAGGCAGTCCCGAAAGCAGGCTAGCCGGGCCGCCACGCGCCGGGCTTCGCAAGCTGGCGCTAGCTGTTCAGCGTGGACAGGGTCGCGAAGGTCTCGCGCACCCCTTCTTCGAGTGGAGTGAACTTCATCGTGCAGCCCGTTTCCCGTAGTGCATGGAGGTCGGCTTCGGTGAAGTGCTGGTAGCGCGCGTCCAGATCCTGCGGAAATGGAATGTATTCCACCGGCACGTCGCCGTGCACCGCCATCAGCGCACGCGCTACCTCGTTGAAGGAGCGCGATGTACCGGAGCCTGCGTTGACGATCGCCTGGTACTTCTTCCTGTCCTGGGCGGGCACGCCGATCCCGGCGAAGAAAAGGTTGAGCCGGCAAAGATCACGCACATAGACGAAATCCCGGCGCTGCTCACCATCCGTGTAGCCGCCCGAGCCTGAAAACAGTTTTACCTTGCCCGTCTCGAGCATCTGCTTCGTGAAGTGGTGGATGACCGACGCCATGCGTCCCTTGTGCTGCTCACGCGGGCCATACACGTTGAAGTAGCGCAGCCCTACCACGGTGGTCGAGACCGCCCCCTGGCGAAACAGCTCCCGGACATAGTGATCGAAGACCAGCTTCGAAAACCCATACACATTCAGCGGCTTTTCATTGTGGTGCGTCGGCGAAAACTTGCCCGGGCCACTGAGCCCATAAACCGCTGCGGTGGAGGCGTACACCAGGGGCGCCTGCATGCGCATGGCATAGCGCAGCACCTCTTTCGAGTAGGTGAAGTTGTTATCCATCATGTACACGCCGTCATCGACAAGCGTGTTGGAGCAGGCGCCCTGGTGCAGGATCGCCTCGACCCGCGGCAGCCCGAGCGAGTTGGCGGTCAGCGCCCGCCGGAACTCCTGCTTGTCCATGTAGTCGACGAAGTGTGCCCCATGCAGGTTGAGCGACTTGCGCGCATCCGCCAGGTTGTCAACCACCAGGATGTCGGTGATGCCGGCGCTGTTCAGTTCGTGAACCAGGTTGCTGCCGATAAAGCCGGCCCCGCCCGTAACGATATGCATGCTTGCTGTCTTTCTCCCCCGGTACGGAGGGGCTGTGCTCTCAGTGAGAAATGATGGACTCAGGGGCCGCAGCGTGCGGCGCCTGCCTTGCTCGCCCGGATCGCCAGGCCCGTTCCGCGGCCTCGAACATCTCCGCCGGGGAGATGCTGGTCAGGCAGCGCTTCTGGTTGGTGACGCAGAGTTCCAGGTCGCAGTCGGAACAGGGTTCCCGGTGATACACGACTTCGTGCCCGTCACCAGCCGGGTACCAGACGCCCGGCTCGGTACGGGAAGCGAACGCGATCGCGCAGGGCACGCCCGCTGCGGCGGCGAAGTGCATCGGGCCGGAATCGGGACCAAGAAATAACTCTGCCCGAGCGATCGCCGCCGCGGTGACCCGGGGCGGCAGCGCGCCGCACAGGTTCACCGAGCGACCCGCCCAGCCTCTTGACACTTCCTCGCTGACCGCGAAGTCATCCCTGGCTCCGACCAGGAGCAGGCCATGATCCGGGTGCGCTGCAGCCAGCTTCGCAAGCAACACACTCCACGCCGCGGCTCCCCAGTCCTTAGCCTGCATTTTGGTTCCAGGGCCGCAGGCAAGCAGCGGCCGGTTGCCCAGCGGCACCAGTGCCTGATCGGCAATGCGTTGTTCCTCCGCGGTCAGCCGGAGATCCCAGTTCGCAAGGTCACTGGCATCGAGCGTGCCGATCGGCGCCATCGACCGGACGAGGCGCGCGGCCTCGCTTTCCCACAAGCCCCCGGGAAGAGCTGGAGGCAGATTGGCTCCGAGAGAACCTGTCGGCAGTCCGACGATCTGCTTTATGCCGCAGGCCAGCGAGAAGAACTGACGATCACGCGCCAGCACCGCTTCGCCACGTGGCTTGGTCAGGTAGACCAGCAAGTCGGGCTGGTAGGCGCGTATCTTCAGCGCAATGCCGGCCAGCGTCAAAGGATTGCGCGTACCGACCGCATAACTCATGTAGCTGGTAATCAGGCCCGAGTGATCCAGGATCGCCGAGGCAGGCGCTGCCTTGCCGTGAACAGGTTGGTTCGACAGCATCCGTCGCTCGGCCTGTGGAAACTGCCGGGCGACCAGATGCAGCGCCGGGAGCACCACCATGGTGTCCCCCAGTGAACCAAGCCGGTAGATCAGGATCCGGCGTACACGGGACCGTACCTCCGGGTCCATCCACTCCACTACGGGCTCCCCTCATCCAGCTGCTGCCTCATACCTGCGGTGCCTACTTGCCGACCGGTGCCAGCATCTGGCTCTCGATCCAGGCGTAGGTCTTCTCCATGCCGTCGCGCAGCCGGATGGATGGCTCCCAGTCGAGATACTTCTGGATGAGCGTATTGTCAGAATTTCGTCCGTTCACGCCCTTGGGTGCGCCCAGGTTGTACCGCCGCTCCAGCTTGATGCCCGCGATGTCTTCCACGATATCGACCAGTTGATTGATCGTCACGAGTTCGCTCGAGCCCAGGTTGATCGGCTCCAGGATCTCACTCTCCAGGATCGCCTGCGTTCCCTTGGTGCAGTCATCGATGTACATAAAGGAGCGCGTCTGGTGTCCATCTCCCCAGATCTCAATCTCATGCTTGCCACTCTGCTTGGCTTCGATCACCTTCCGGCACATCGCCGCCGGGGCCTTTTCCCGCCCACCTTCATAGGTACCGAGCGGACCATACACATTGTGGTAGCGTGCCACGCGGGTAGTCAGGCCAAAGTCCTCTTCAAAGTGCCGGCACATCCGCTCCGAGAACAGCTTCTCCCATCCGTAGCCGTCTTCAGGCATCGCCGGGTATGCGTCTTCTTCTTTCAATGCCACCACGTCTGCGTTCGTCTGCTTGTCGCCGTTGTACACACAGGCGGAGGAGGAAAAGAAGAAACGGCCGACCCCGGCCTGCCGAGCAGCCATCAGCATATGCGTGTTGGTCAGCACGCTGAGCATGCACAGTGCCTTGTTGTTCTCGATGAAGCCCATGCCGCCCATATCTGCAGCCAACTGGAAGACAATATCGGTGTCATCGGCTGCTGTCTGGCAGTTGGCCCGGTCCCGCAGGTCGAGTGACAGGTTCTCAACGCCGTTGGTCGCCTGGTACCACTCATCGAGCGGCTTGACATCGACGGCGCGCACCACGTTGACGCCGTTTGCCAGTAGATCCTTCACCAGGTGCCCGCCGATAAAGCCGCCAGCGCCGCAAACCACTACCTTCTCGTTCTTGAGCTTCATGAGCCGTACTCCTGTACCCCTGCGTTCATCGCTGCTTCGTACCACGCGGCCCGGATGCTTCGAGCCGTCGCTGCCGGTTGTTCTCTCTATCGGCAGAGTCTTCGATATCTTGACCTGCCCGCCGCTTCCTTAACAACCCGGCAGGGCCAGCTATCCAAAACGGAGTTGCCTCAGTATCCCCAGCCGTGGTGGCCGGGGTCAAGCTGCCGGTGCCGTCGGTAATGTCACCCTAGCCTGCCACGCCTTCCTGCTTCTGTTGCAGGGCTGCCGCCCCGGCACGCAGCAGTACGTCACGGCTGGCCTGCACATCCTGACGCCCCACGCTGAGGTAGGTGAAGCCGTTCGCGGCCATGTGCTGCGGCGCATACAGGTTGCGACCGTCCAGCACAATCGGGTACCGCAACTTGTGGTGGAGCAGCCGCAGGTCCAGCTCGGCGAACTCCTGCCAGTCGGTGAGAATGAGCAGCGCGTCCTTGTCCTGGGCAGCCGCGTAGGCATCCTGGACGTAGTGCATGCAGCTCGACGAGGGCAGAATTTCGGCGGTTCGCTCCATGGCCGCCGGATCGAAAGCATCGATGGAGCAGCCCTCCCGGAGCAACATCTGGACGATCTCGATCGCGGGCGAGTCGCGGATGTCATCCGTGCCCCCTTTGAATGCCAGTCCCAGCACGCCGAGTTTCTTGCCGCGAAAGGTCCAGAGTGCCGAGCGAATTTTCTGGAAGAAGCGTCGCTTCTGCTCGACGTTGATCTTCTCGACCTCGGAAAGCATGCCGAAGGAGACGCCGCACTGCTCCGCGACATAGCGAAAGGCCGCCACATCTTTCGGGAAGCAGGAGCCGCCGTAGCCGATGCCGGCCTGGAGGAACTTCGGGCCAATTCTCTGGTCCATGCCCATTCCCTGGGCTACCTGCTTGACGTCTGCACCCACTGCCTCACAGATATTCGCTACCACGTTGATGAACGAAATTTTGACCGCGAGGAAGGCGTTCGAGGCATGCTTGATTAATTCGGCTGCCTTGGTGGATACGTGCACGAGAGGGGGAAGCGCCTCGGCGCTGCAGTGGCCTGGTACGCTGTCGCCACGCAGGTAGTAGCTGCCGCCGGTGAGCGGCTCATATATCTCGCTGAGCAGCGCCGCGGCTCGCGACGAATCGCTGCCGATCACAATGCGGTCGGTGTGCAGGAAGTCGACCACGGCCGTCCCTTCGCGCAGGAACTCGGGGTTGGAGGCAACATCGAAAAGCTCGCAGGGAACGCCGTTGCGCTCAATCACGCGGCGGATCCACTCGTTGGTATAGACCGGGACCGTGCTTTTCTCGACGATTACCTTGTAGCTCTCGATCGACCGGGCGATTTCGCTCGCCACGGCATCGACATAGGACAGGTCGGCTGATCCGGTGCCACTTTGCGGGGTACCCACGGCAATAAAGATGGCGTCCGCTTCCCGGGTCGCCGCACGAAGATCCGCGGTAAAAGTGATCAGGGTCGAACGGTGCCGGTCCAGCAGTTCCCGCAGATACTCTTCATGGATGGGCACGCCACCCTGGCGGAGCATGGCGACCTTGTCTTCATCGTTATCGACACAAATAACGGTGTGACCGATCTCTGCGAAGCAGGCGGCCGCCACCAGCCCAACATACCCCGACCCGACGACCGCAATGCAGATGGATTTCTTCATCCCGCCTCCATCCCCAACGATATCAGCTTCCTGTGCATTGTAGCTGGTAACCCGGGTAGCTGGTAGCAGGCCTTTCCCTTAGCGAACACTCGGATGCTGGACGAGCTGCTTCGGACCGGTCTCCTGGTTCTTGCTGTCCAACTCCTGCAACGTGGGCCGACGAGGGCGCCCACTGGTCTGCTCCCGATACTGCTGCAGGTCCTGCTGGTACAGTGCGGAGGACATGCTGATGCCCGCTCCATGAATGAGACGGTTTTCCTGCGCCCGCCGCTCGAATGCTTCGAACGATCCATCGACGTACGACCGGGGCTGCGAGTGCAGATTGGGATGCACCCCCGCCCTCACCCCGAAAAGTGTTCCTTCGCTCACCGGCGCGAAGGGTGAGATCTCCGTGTTGCGGAGGCCGGAGAGCGGAGAGAATGAGTTCGCCGCTTCGGGAGTCTGCCCGGCCATCCCCATGGTTGAGTCCGGGAAGCCGCCCTGCGCTGGAAGATACTCAGGAGCCATGCCAAGGATGGGACCCGGAACAGCTGGAACCGTGATCGGTGGAGTTTGCCCGTCGTCGTACTGAAAGTGGATATCGACCGGGATCGTCTCGGCGAACATCTGGCTCGTCTGGGAAGAGGGGCTCGGCATATCGCCCATCAATTCAAGATCCACTGTGTAGGCGCCGTTCTGGTTGCTCAGGACAGGGTCCGTGGCATAGTAGGCTGCGCCCAGATCCTCCTTGTTGGTCGAAGTAAGCGCCTGGGTAATGCCGATGCCAGCCGGGGTTTGTGGCACGGCGACGCCCTCACCCGAAAACCCGACATAGGTGCCAGCCTGGGCCGACGCTTCCTGCCCTGAAAACACGGTGCGGCCACTGTAGCCGCCTGTAAAGGACGACTGCATGGACTGGAGACCGAGCGCCGCCAGCGCGGCCTGGCGGGCAGCAAAGCCACCTGCCGCGCCGGCCAACCCACCACTGGAGAAGCTCGGATTGCGATGGCCACCGAAGCCGAAGCTGTTTTCTCCGATCACTGACTGGGAGTTGGCGTTTACCCCTGTGCGTGGGGTGGTCTCGACCGAAGCGTTTGCGAAAGAATTCTGCATTGGCGAGAAAGAGGTTCCCTCCAGTTGCGAGTGGGTGTCATCGGAGACTTCCGTATGCGCTTCCTCATTCGTCAAATTGGAGCTTTCCGGGTCGAAGGAGGAGTCAAAACCCGCCGTGTTGGAACTGGTGTTGAGGTTTCCACCCAGATCTACAGAAAAGCCGTTTCCGCCGGCTATCTGCGCCGAAGCCCAGGGAGTCAGACCCGCGAAACAAATAACTCCCAACCCGATCAACCCGGACCTGCCAAAAATCGTACGATGCTTCATCACAGACCTACATTCTTGACGCGGAACTCTGGCAGCGACATGAGGATCCAAACAACCGTTCCGAATAAGATGCCGCTTCGTATGACCAGGAAATAGGAGTCAGCGGCCAACTCGGGCTCCAGAAGAATGGAAAAGGACGCAACGATCACGAAGCAAGAGGCAAATACCGGGACAGCCTGCGAGAAATATTCGAAGAAAACGCGGATCATCAGCACAACGAGCAAAGGGTAGGCAAACATTCCCCATATGCCGAAATCAACGGCCCCGGCCGTCAAAATCGAATTTGCCTCATCGATATAGTTCGCGCCGAACAACTCGTTAGCCAGTCCCTCTTCCGAGAAGAATATGTCCTTACTTGGGAAAAGGATCGAAGGCAGCGCTAACTGGAACTGGTGTTCTATGTCATAGCCGTGCGCGGCAGGCATTGTGTCCGTGTACCCCTCTAATTGCCCGAGGAAGCCAAGGATGAACGTCCGTGTCTGCACGTTTTTCGAAAACTCTTCCTTGATGTCCGAGTAGCTTCGCGTGTTCGCCAATGCCAAGGCAGCAGTCACTCTTTGCACAAGAGTGGGCCGCAACAGTCCGTAGCCCGCGATGCGGAGGTAGAAAAATCCGATACTTGCGAAGTAAATCAGCATGCCCAGCGCACCGAGCAACACCGTTTTCTTGATCCAGGAAAACGGCACCTTGTAGCCGCCCAGGCGCAGGGTAAGCAGCGCCAGAAGAACAGCAAAGATCATCTGCCGCCGACCCAGCGGGAAGACCATCAGGAACAGGAGGATGCTCAGAAGCCGCGTGTAGATCCGCGTGAACTTGCCCTTGGTGTTCAGCGTGATACAGACGGACATGGCAAACAGCGAACCAGACAGCCACTCAGACAAGCTTGCCAGGTAGCCGACGCGCCCGATTTCTCCGTCCTCGCCTACCGTGCCACCCATGAACCCGGTGGAGCCATGTGCAAAGGACGCGCCTAGGATGATAGTACCGATGGTCAGGAAGACGACCGCCCGGTTGGTGAACTTCAACTCGAAGTCTTCCCCGAAGACGGGCTTCTCCAGCAGTTCGCCCAGGCCCAGCAGCAACGCCACCGAAGTCATAACGCTGCCCATCGCATGCGACAGGTCGGTTGGATTGATGTGAAGGAATTCGCCCAGGCTGGCATCGCCGCGAGGAAGCGTGTACCAGGTGTTGACTGTCCCAAGGCCGTAGGCAAGCCCAAGCGTAATCGCGAGGATCGTCGAAACGCGCAGGGGTGAGCGGCGACCTAGTAGATCAAAGAGCAGGAACACGGCCACACCGGCAAGGATGAGGCCGCCACCGATCATGGAAGTATCGGTGCCAATCGTCCAGCACACCATCGCGCCCGAGAACAAGAGCAGTGGCATGACGAACAGGTACGTCTGGCGAATCGGAATAAACAGCGAACCCAGCCGCCTGGGCTTGGCAGATTGCACCAGGACGCGCTGCCGGACCGGGGCGCGTGGCTGCTGTGCTGGTAGCGGAAGGCCTTGTGTCATGCTTCTTTCCTGCCTCGCGGGAGGGCAAACCTCCGGCTGCCGTCCCCGAAAACAAACAGGGTCCTAGTGGACGTAGAGCGCTTCGTTCGATGCCACGCCGAACGCTGCTTCTATGCCGCGGTAGAGGAAGGTCTTCCCCAGGCTCGATGGCACATACAGGATATCCCCATCGGAAACCAGGATATCGGCCTGCCTGCCGAGCAGCACATGCTTCAGGTCGAGATCCACCTCTTCCCTGCCTGCGGGCAGTTTGCGAATCAGCTTGGTCTGTGACAACGCTGCTGTCTTGTTCATGCCGCCGGCAAGCGACAAAGCCTCGATCAGCGATAGCCGCTCGTTGTTATCGACCAGGATCCCGCCCGGCCGCAGCACATCTCCGATGATGTAAATGACCCCTGCCTTGGCGATAACGACCGTATCTCCTGGAACGATCACCGGGTTCTCCTGCGCGTGAAGCGAGGCTGGTGTGGGCTGCAGGGCGATCTGGACGGGGTGCTGCGGGTCCCCGCGATGAACGATCGAGGCGAGGCGCCCGGCGGTCGAGGAAACGCCGCCGGCCAGGGACAACATATCGAGCAGCCGCCGCGAACCAAGGGTCGGGTACACGCCGGGCGAGCGAACCTCGCCAAGGATGGACGCCCCCTGCGAGGCAAACTCGGTCTCGGACACGGTGACATGCGGATTCAGCAGCAGGCCGCGCGTCCGGTAAGCATCTTCGAGAGCGACCGAAGCCTGCTGGGCGTCGAGCCCGGCCAGATGCACCACGCCAAGTACCGGCAGGCTCGCATCGCCCTGCTGGTTGACACGGACGGAGGTGCTCAGCTCCGGAGTTTCAAAGACCACCACGTTCAGCAGGTCGCCCGGCCCGATCACGATCGATGGTGCCTGGTCGGTCGAGTTCATGAACATCGAGGCCTGGGGTGCAGCCGCCTGTGACGGCGATGCGTACTGCACCGGCGCGGCGTTCTGCTCCTGCGTTGCCTGCGATGCCGGGTTCTGTGCCGGTGTTGCGGCGGCGGGCACCTGGGCTACGACCGTGGTTGCCGGCACGATGGTGGCGAACAAGGAAAGCATAGTGACTCGCAGCAATTTACTGTTCAGCATCCATGCCTCCGCCATAGCCGGCACCGTAGGTCGAGTTATAGCTGTAGTTGTAGCGCTTCGAGTAGGTGTAGTAGTTCTCAAGTCGCAGATCGACGTCGTTAACGATAATGCCCTGGACCCGCGCATTGACGCGGCGCATCTGTTCCCGTGTCCGCATGAGAGCTTTCTTGCGGGTAACGCCCGAACGTACCAGGATGAAGCTCGCGTCCACCTGGGGCGCAAGGCTCAGGGTGTCGGCCACTGCCAGCACAGGCGAGGTATCAAGGATGATGTGGTCGTACTCGGCCCGCCAACGCTGGAGCAGCTCTTCCATGGAGCGGGAGGCGAGCGCCTCGCCCGGGTTCACCGTGACCGGGCCGCGGGTCACAAGGGTCAGGTTGGGCAGATCGGGCAGTGGGTTTTCATACGCGCTGCCTTCTCCCTCGCGAACCAGCAGCGTCGACAACCCGAAGCGGTTCGACGTCCGGAACTTCATGTGCAGCGTGCCCTTACGCAGGTCGGTATCCACCAGCAGCACACGCGCGGAACGCCGGGCAAAGGAGATCGCCAGGTTTGCCGCGCAGGTACTCTTGCCTTCTGTCGCAAAGGAGCTGGTCAGCAACAGCAGCTTCGGCTCCCGGTCGACAGCGGACAGCAGGATCGAGGACCGCAGCGTACGGAAACCCTCCGAGACGTAGGACTGCGGCTCGGTGTAGGAGATCAGGTCAGGAGACACACGGGCCATTCGTTCTCGTTCTGCGTCGGCAGCCGCTGTGCCGGCTGTCGCGACCACCTTCTTCTGGGCTGGATCAAAGTGGGGGATCACGGCCAGCGCAGGCAGACCGGTAACGGACTCGGCGTCGTCCGAGGTGCGAATCGTGTCATCGATGGTCTCCGCGAAGAGTGCCAGGGCCAGCCCGAGCACCAGGCCTGCGCCCAGGCCGATGCCGGCGTCGTTGCGCTTGACCGGGAAGACCGGCAGCGCGGGGATGGTAGCGCGATCGACAACGTCGATCTGGTTCGCATTCAACCCGGCCGTGATGCCGGCTTCTTTCAAGCGGGTCTGCAGCGCGTCGTACAGGTCGGAAGCGGAATCAGCACCGTGGCGCAAGATCTGGTACTGGGCCGAAGAGCGATTCTGGGTGTAAGCGTCCTGCTTCGCGCCATCGAGCCGGGCACGCATCAGGTTTTCCGTGCTGAGTGCAGTCTTGTACTCCACCTCGAAGCGCCGCTGCATGTTGCCGACTTCACCCTGGATATCCTGGCGAACCTGGGTCAGCGAGGACTGTACCTCGCGCACCCGCGGCCACTGGGGGCCGAACTTTGACTGCAACTGGGCCTGCTGCACGGTCAACGCGGCTTCCTGCTGTTGCAGCTGCGACAGGGTCGAGGACGGCGCTACCGACAGCAGCAGCTGCGGGTTGCCGGTCATGGCCATGCGGTAGCGGGCTTCCTTGACGACGCGGTCTGCCTGCGCCTCGGACAGCTGCTGGTTGGCGGTGCGCAGGTTGTCGACGGTCAGGTCTTCGCCGCTGCCGTTTGACGCTACACCGATGAGCCCGTTCTGCTTCTGGTAGGCGGCCAGCGCGTCCTGTGCCTCGGTGGCCTGGCTCTTCAGGCTATCCAGCTGCTTGGCCAGAAAGTCCGAGATGCGCACCGTGCCGTCGTACCGTGTTCTGACACTGCGGTCACGGTAGCGGTCTACGATTGCGTTCGAGACTGCCGCGGCCACAGCGGGGCTCTGGTTGCGGAAATGCACCTCAACCAGCTCTGTTCCCGGCTTGGTCGCGATCTTGGTCGAGCCCTTGAAGATCGCCAGGATATCTTTCCTCTGGCCCGGGTCAAGGGTGCCCTTATAAGGATGGCGCACGAATACCTGCGCGAAGGGTTCCTTGTTGTACAGGTTGAGGCTGTTAATCACGTCGAGCGAAACCGTGTCGCTCTGCATGATGGCGATCTCGGTCGCGGTGCGCTCGAGCGATGCCTCGATGCCGCCCTGCTGGTCCTGGACGAGATCGGAGATGCCGATATTGCTCTGCTTGCCGGTGTTGATGTCAATCAGCGCGATCGCCTCGTACTGCGGGATCGTCGTAAGGATATACACGGCGGCGAATGCCAGTCCTACAACGATCCCGGCAAGAATCAACCACTTGCGCTTGATAAGGATCTTGCGGATGTCACTCGGCGTGATGATCGCCTGGTCCGGAGCAAGCAGCGGGCCTGCCGCCATCTGCCGATCGGATTGGACTGCAGGGCCTTCCATCTTAGTAAGCTCCTTGAGCGTGGGTAATACCGTGCTGGTTGCGGCGGCCGCGAACGAGAGCGCCAGGCAGGCAAAGCGGGTCCATAGTCACAGGAACACCTGCGATTACC
This sequence comes from uncultured Acidobacteriaceae bacterium, assembly GCA_964243175.1. Taxonomy (GTDB): domain Bacteria; phylum Acidobacteriota; class Terriglobia; order Terriglobales; family Acidobacteriaceae; genus EB88. The sequence goes on along the minus strand of CAXTEW010000017.1, from coordinate 1,676 downwards.
AGTGGAACACCAGGGCGCTTACCGGGTGGAGCTCAAATCGGGAAGGGAGGGAGAGAAGACTCCAAGTTGCAACAAGCGGAACCATGTCTTGGGAAGCGTTCGACGAAGCTCCCATTTCGCCTCTGACCCCCTGCATGCAGGGGTAAACGGATTGCTGCAGATGCTTCCGCCTTTCACTCAACCGCCAGGCCGGCGGGTCCATCGACTGCTCGTGTTTCACTTGCTGACCGGGAGCTCTTGGCCATCCGGATCGCTGCTGCATTCTGCACTCTTGCCGGTGCATCCTGATACCGCCTCTGCTCGCCGGAAACCGGGTCGCACCAGCGTCTTCACGGGGATTGCTGCCTATTGCTGCAGGCTGCCCCGAGTTCCACCTGAGTGTAGCCAGAATGCCGGGTGGGGTCAAACGAAGTCCATACACAAAAGGCACCCCGGGTATCTGTCCATGCATCCCCTGTTCGGGTACTATGCGGGCCTGTGAATCCCGCTCAGAGGGGAGCAGAAGCGATGGCTGTTCCCGCCTCCCTGCTTGGCTCGGTACATCGCAGCGTCCGCCTTGCTCCATAGCTTGGACGCATCGTCACCATCATCGGGGAACAGCGCGATGCCGATGCTGGCGCTGATGTAGATGGCCAGGTCACCTGTATGGACCGGTGCGCTGAGACTAAAAAGCAGGTCGGCGACCACCGTCTCTGCATCGCTGAGGTTACGAACGTCATCAAGGATCAGCATGAACTCCTCCCCGCCGGTCCGTGCCGCGGTGTCCACAGCCCGTAGCCTGCGGCGCAGGCGCTCCGCAACCTCGCGCAGGCATGCATCCCCTGCTGCGTGACCATAGGTGTCATTGACCTGCTTGAAGCGGTCCAGGTCGATGCAGATCACCGCGGCCCGGGTGCCGTGCCTGGTGGCAGTAGCCATGGCGGTCTTCATCCGGTCATGCAGCAACAGCCGATTGGGCAGGCCGGTCAAGGGATCATGGTTGGCCTGGTGCAGCAATCTTTCATGGGCCATGTGCTGCGCGGTCACATCCTTCGCTACCAGTAGACGAGAATCTCTGCCACGGAAGCCGACCGGCTGTACGCTCACCTCGACGATGACCTCATCGCCGCCCTGGGTCTGGAAGCGCATGGCGCGCGATGGGACAGCGCGGCGACCCGGGTGCGCCGACGCCGAGTCCATCGTCGCCGAGGGCGCATCCTGATCGAAGGAGTGCGTCAGCTCGGTCAGGCCGTCAGGGCGTGGCTCGTTCACCGAAAGCAGGTCAGCCGCCTTGAGCTCGGCAGGCGCATCCGGCGACCAGCCAAATTCGTTTACGGCTGCAGCGTTGGCCGCCATGATGCGGGTCGACTCCCGGTCGAAAACCCACATCGGTATGGGGTGGCTATCGAAGAGTCGCCGGTACTGCTCCCGATCGCTGAGAGCCAGGGCATATTCCTCTTCAAACAGGGTCAGCAGCATGCCGAAGGCAACCACCACCTTGGGTACATTCCATATCTCGGCATCGACGACGAGGTGGGGCCAGTTCCTGTCCAGCAGCATGCCGGCTGGGAACACAGCCGCCCAGGCCACCAGCCCGGCAAGAGTGGTCCAGCCTCCTGTCGAGCGCCTGCAGTTATCATTCGCGGTGTCATGCGCGAAGAGCATCGCGTACATGGCGAACATTTCCATCAGGACCA
>CAXTEW010000016.1:5056-21153 GCA_964243175.1 uncultured Acidobacteriaceae bacterium | reverse complement strand
CGAGCGATATGCAGCGTCTGCAGGACACGGCGCAGAAAGACTTCAGCGCCCACTCGGCAGAGTTTCTGAAGGCATTCCCGGCGACGACTGATGCCGAAGCTCTGACGCGTCTGCAGCAGTACGGCACTGAGAAGTTTATCGCCTATGGCACGTGGAGCTGGCTCGAAGCGCAGACGCAAAATGGCAAAGCGCCCGCGTACCGCTATCGCTTTGACCTGGTGCCGCCGCCTGACCCGGCGCGGCCGAACCGCTACGGCGTCTTCCACTCTGACGACATCGAGTATGTGTTCGGCAATCTTGATTCGCGCCAGGGGATCGCGTGGCGCCCCGAAGACCGCGCCATGAGTGAGCAGATGATGACCTACTGGTCCAACTTCGCGAAGACGGGCAACCCCAACCGTGGGGCTTCCGGGGATACGCAGAGCGCCCTGCCCCAGTGGCCGGCCTACGCGCCCGCCTCGGGATCAAAGGTGATGTATCTCAACCAGCCGCCGCATGCCGATAAGGACGACCTGCGCGACCAGTTCCTGTTTCTGCAAACGGCGTACGCAAGCCGATAGTCGTATCTCTGGAGACGGGGCAGCACAGGCGGCGGTGCGCCGGGATGTGTTGCACCTGGCGCGACCATGCACCTTATACGCTTGCGAAGCAGGGCGCGACAAACTTTCGACTTACCAGGGCGACCGGACCAGAAGCATAGGTTGGCTGTGGCCAGCCACCAGCCTCCTGCGCCTGCAGGGCAATGGACGCGCAGGCAAGAAACGGGCGCGTCCTTTATGCCAGTCGCTCGAATTCACTGCTTCCAGAACCCGGCCAGCTTCGTGAGGTGTCCTCCATCATCGAATTGTGCGTAGCTATGTCCAGTCAAGAGTGGTGAACCACCCCGGTCTGACAGTGTCCACTCCGAAAACAGTTGATTGTTCTGTTCTAAGAGCTGATTGCTCCGGAACGAAGCACCCGGAAACTGTTGTTGAAACTCAGCGATGTGCGTAAGGAGATCTCCGAAGCCGCGCCCGTTTGCGCCGGGGCTTGTGAAGATCACATCTTCAGTCACGCTTGCTCGCAGCAATCGTTCGCGTTCGTCCGTGGAGATATCGGCCCATGCGTCCTGATAGTTCTTCCAGAGTTGTTGCAGTTTTTCTTCGGTCATCGTCTGTCTCCCACGTTCCTTTTGTTAGCGCTTAAAGCAACGCCTCACACTCCCGACGATAGTCTGTCTGCGCTGCGCGGTCGATAACGAGGAAGCCAAACTTCTTTACCAGGCGTCCAATTCCGCGTGGACCCCTTTCTCGACCTCATCCGATTGCTGCAGCCCCAGGCGACCCTGTGGGCGCGCATCGATGCGGCTGGTCGCTGGGGCGTTTCCTTTCGTAAGCGGCAAGATCTGCTCTTCTGCTGGGTAGAGCGAGGAGAGTGCCAGCTGTTGCGGCCGGGATTTCCGCCAGTCATCCTGCACAAGGAGGATTTTGCGTTGGTGCGCACCTCCACGCCCTTCACCCTTACCTCGGACCCAGGTCTTGAGCCAGAGGATAGTGAAAAGATCGTAGCCGCGCTCGGGCACACGGGCATGCAGCTTGGCCAAGGCACTGCATCGCCTGTCGTTCTGCACGGAGGTCGCTTTGTGTTCGACACAGCCAACGGAAAATTACTTACCGGGCTGCTGCCGCAGGTGGTACACATCGCCTCCAGCGATACTTCGTCAGGCCGTGTGAGCGCCTTGCTTTCGATGAACGAGCAGGAGTCCCGCTCGCCAGGCCCAGGCAGTGACTTCGTCATAGCTCGGTTGATGGAGCTTCTCTTCGTGGAGATCCTGCGCAGCGGGACGCCGAGCATTAATCCGATCCAGACGGGCCTGTTGGCAGGTCTGGCTGACGGCGTCACTGCGATCGCGCTGACCGCGATCCATGGCGCGGTCGCGCAGCCCTGGACCGTAGCTTCGCTGGCGCGGCTTTGCCATCTCTCACGCTCGGGCTTCAGCTATCGCTTTCGCACGGTGATGGGTATCGGCCCAATCGAGTATCTGCAACAGTGGCGCATCGCACTCGCCAAAGACGAGCTTCGCCATGGTACTCGCACGATTGGCGAGATTGCTCAGTCGGTCGGTTTTCAGTCAGCGAGCGCCTTCAGCACAGCATTTACCCGCGCTGTCGGCTGCTCGCCCAGGCGCTTTGCCGAGATGGCGTGCGCGATCAATAGAGCGGAATTGCAGCGCATCAAGATCGCTCCCGAGTGGGTCTCACTGAAAACAACGGGATACTTCCTGCGACAGGTCCACTTACAATTTGTCTCTGCTGACGGTGCGTGGCGAACGCGCAGCGCCCCGCTACCTGGTATAGCGGGACGGTAAGTTGAGAACGAGAACATGTGACCATCAATTAATCAGCTATGCCGCATCAGCGCGCCCCAGCTGTTGCATGCGCGAACGGATGAAACGAGTTACCGGGTCGCGCGACGGCATACATCTGCGCGGCTATGTCGTTAAACAATCCATTGCGGTCCTCGCTCACCTTGTATAAGTCGAAATGCGAACGGTCAGGGATGTACGTGAAGCGCGGCTCGGCGCCCAGCTTGTTCAGCCGTGCCTCGAATAAGTGCGCCGCGCCGTCGAGATAGAACGTATCTGCCGTGCCCACATACAGGTGGATGCGACCCTTGAGCAGCCGACCACGCGCGGCCCAGTTCTGTTCGGTCACATAGGCAAGGTCGTAGTGATCGTGCCAGTAGTGCACGACATCCGGTGAGACAGCGCCGGTCACGCGATCAAACATTGGCACCGGCGCTCCATCTGGCCCCTTCGGCGAGAAGACCCATTCGAACGACGCGACCTGCCCACCGTACGGACCCAGCACTTCTTCTATCTTCGAGAACTGCTCGAACGTGGCGACGACCTTGCCGTCCATCCGCATGATAGGCGTCGCGCTACCGTCCCGACCGTGGTACACGTTCGCGTGGTCCGCATACAGGTCGGAGCCGGTGAAGTTATGGAAGTCGCTCGGGTCGGGCGAGGTCGACCAGGTGCCGCCAAATACCTGGGGATAGTTGACCTGCAGCTGCAGTGTTGCCCAGCCACCGCTCGAGTGCCCGTTCAGCAGGCGACCTGTCGGCTTCGCGTCCATGTGGTACTTGCGCTCGATTGCCGGGATAAACTCGGTCGTCAACGCCGCGCCCCACGGGCCGTTATTCACGGAGTCCGCAAACTCGTGTGTGCCTTGCGGGATGGATTCATCCAGCATCACCCAGATCATCGGCGGCATCTCGTGTGCTTCCATGCGCCGACGCAGGTCCATCCCCGTGCGCAGCGAGTATTCAAGATTGCCTCCGAAGCCGTGGGTCCAGTAGGCGGTCGGGTAGTGGGTCTTCCCGTGCGCGTCGTAGCCCGGCGGCAGGATCACCCAGGAGCGGATCGAAGTAGGCTTGCCCCAGAAGCGGGTGAGCGCCGGGCTCTCGAAGGAGAACTGCTCTGCTATCCCGGGCTGCGCGTGGAGGGCAGCGGCCGCGGCGGCGCGCGGAGCAGGCGCGGGGTGGTGATCGATCGTCAGCGTCGGCTCGATAGCCGTCGTGGCTGGCAGCGCGACCATCGTGACGCTGCTCTCCCAGTCCTCCGCATCCCGGCCGTCGTAGTTATAGGAGTGGTCTGGATCGAGAACCGCCTGCACCTCCCAGCTGCCGGCCGGCGCTTGCCGAAAAGCCTGCGGATACGCGAGGGTGTCGGCATCTATCTCAACCGAAGCACCGGGCGCAAGGTCGTGCACCTCGCGGGCCGTAACCCAGGTGTCCGCCGGGTGGAACTCCTCTATATCAACCTCTTTGTCGCCGCTGCCCTGCTTCATAAACAGCAATAAGCGCCCGCTGACTGGACCGGGCAGGGAAGACGAGGCGGTAATCCGAAAGATGGCCGGCGCGTGCGCTCCGGCTCCTTGTGCCAGCGCCCCGGGCATCGCGGTGAAGACTATTACCGCGGCCAAAGCGGCCATCGTCATGGGTGCGTTCATGCGTCCTGCCTTCTGCGTTCGACTGGCCAAGTCTACCGCGTCGCGGCGCCTGATCCCGTCCCGCCACCGAGCTATTGCGGCGTGAGGAGGAACCAGCGAAGCACCAGGGCCGCGCGCAGCGTCCACGCGACCGTGCGAATCCAGTTGGTGCGTACCAGTTGATCGATCACCGGGGCTGAATAGCCCAGTTGCAGCCGATTATGGAGCGGCACCTGGACCAGCCCGGTCGACAGCCAGAGGATCGCTACCAGCCCGGCTCCCAGCCACGCGGAGCCCGGCGTGACGACAGCCGGCCGAAGCCGAGGCAGCAGCAGCAGGATCGCCGTGGCCAGTTCGACCAGCATGAGCGGTGCGACGACATAGGTGGTGCGCGTGGCGTGCGCAGCCTCGTAGGCAGGGAACTGGGCCGGGCTCACGGCGTGAAAAAGAGGGTAATGGACAACCTGGACAAACCAGACAAGGCCGAACATGGCAAGGGTCGAAAGCAGTTGCAGTGCGAGCAGAAGGCGCATGGCCGCTCTGATGCCTCAAGAGGCAAGTATCGGAACGCAAAAAGGCGTACTCCGGAGAGTCCGCCTTTCTTCTCTTGGCACCTTCACAGGTCCAGCGTTGAGTCCTCGATCGCGCGCCGCACGTTGCCATCCGAGCGAGCCAGCCGGCGCACCGCTTCCTGCTTGTCCACGCCGGCCTTCAGCATCACGAGCGCCACGGGAACGCTGCGGCCAGCGCTCTTAATCACACTCACGGCCTCATCCCGGCTGACGGCGCAGGCCCGCTTCAGGATCGAGATTCCCCGCTCCACCAGCTTCGAGTTCTGCATGTGCACGTGGACCATCAGGTTCTCGTACACATAGCCGAGCCGGGTCATGGCGCCGGTGGTGATCATATTGGTGATCATTTTCTGGGCACTGGCCGCCTTCATGCGGGTCGAGCCGGAGATAACCTCGGGTCCCACATCGGCGACAATGGCGATATCCGCCGCGTTGGCGATCGGCGTGTTGTGGTTGCAGGTGATACAGGCCGTGCGGGCGCCCTGGGTACGGGCATAGGCGACTGCCGCGACCACATACGGGGTGCGTCCGCTGGCGGACAGGCCGATGACGACATCCTTGCGGGAGGGGCGTCGCCGCGCGATGTCCCTCTGGCCCAGTTCCTCAGAGTCCTCGTTGACCTCGACCGGAGACGCGAGCGCCTTGGGACCGCCAGCCATGATGTACTGGATCGAATGAGGATCGTTTGAGAAGTAGGGTGGGCATTCGCATGAGTCCAGTGCGGCGATGCGGCCACTAGAGCCTGCACCGATATAGATAAGGCGGCCACCCTCGCGGAGCGAGCGGGCCACGGCGTCAATCACTTGCGCGATCTCGGGAAGCGCCTTCTTGACTGCCGTTGCTACCTTGGCGTCCTCGTGATTAATAATCCGCGCAATCTCAAGCGCCGATTTGGTGTCGAAGCCCTGCGACGCTTCGTTGGAGCTTTCCGTCATCAATTGATGAACTGGAAGCCCGTCATGATTCCCCTGATGCGGCTCAAGTGGTGCCTGCGTAGTCGTAGCCATGGTTTTCTCTTCGCCTTCGTGCACGGCTGATTCTAAGCCTTGTGGCATACGTTGTGCATGGTCAAATCAGCTCAAAAGCAAGCAATAGCTTACTTTTGTTCCGATTCGACCGCTGCAACAACAGCATCATGAAAGAGCGGGCGAAAGACTTGTATTTTCCTGTTTTCCCGGGTAGGAAAGGTCCTGTTCGTAAGCAGACTCACCGCCAGGTCACGCTCCGGATCAAGCCACAGGGACGTACCCGTGTAGCCGAGATGGCCGAAAGCGCGAGGACTGAAGCGCGTTCCGGCCGATGAGGGCTCGCCGCTGGGCGTGTCCCAGCCCAGCGCCCGGGAAGAGCCGGCTGGCTCGCCGACGCGCCGGGTGAAGAGCTCCACGGCTTCGCGCGTGAACAACCTGGGTGCCGCGTCGGCTTCACCAGGGCGGCGCAGCGGCGCCAGCAGGGCTTCCCCAAAGCAGGCCACGTCTTCGGCCGGTGCGAACAGCCCGGCATGGCCGCTTACTCCTCCCAGCACAAAACAGTTCTCGTCGTGCACCACACCCTGGATCACCTGGTGGCGGAACGCAGCATCGATTTCGGTCGGCGGGATGAGCATCCGCGCTGCGGGCGCTGGCCGGTAGCGCGTCCCCGCAAGCCCCAGCGGCTGCTGCACATCGCTCCGGAAAAAGCATTCCAGCGATTCCGCGGCCAGCACCTCCAGTGCCTTGCCCAGCAGGATAAAACCCGGGTCGGAGTAAGCCACGATGGTGCCGGGCGGGGCGTCCAGCGGCAGCGCCAACGCCGCCTGCATCACCTGGACCGGCGTGGTGCAGGTCTCGAAGAAGGGTGCGTACCCGGGCAGCCCGCTGCTGTGGGCCAGCAGCATGCGCAGGGTCACCTTCCTCCTGGCCCGGCCGAGCGAGGCCGGCGCTTCCCCTGCCGTCCTGCCGGCTGCCTTGCCTGCGAGGAGGAAGCCCGGCAGAATGTCCGCCAGGGGCGCTTCCAGCTCCAGCAATCCACGCTGCCAAAGCAGCATAGCCATCGCCGTGGTCGCGATCACCTTGCTGACGCTGGCCAGGTCATAGCAGGTGTCGGGTTCAACGAGTGGGCTGTCCGGGGCATAGGTGAAGTGTCCAGCCGCCCGGACCGCCAGCATCTCTCCGCCCAGCATCACGGCGAAGGTGGCGCCTGGAAAGGCGCCCTCCGCAATCGCTTCCTCAAGCAATGCCACGACCGGGGCGAACGGGTCCCCGTGGGCGCCGGCTGTTTGTCTGCCGTGCGCGGAAAGCATTCCCATTTTGGGCCTCACGCTCTGTTGCGGGACAACTCCCCTGGAAACCTGCGGAGCCGCCAACTCCGGCCTTGCTGCGGAGCGTCGCGCCCGCGACAATAGAGCAAGCATACCCGTGACGATCCACCGTCGCCGGCGTCTACACAGGGATCAGTCATCTGGCGGCAGGGGCGGCCGCGCGTTATGGGACGGAAAACAAGAATTGCAAGGAAGCCAGGCCTCCTGGTATCGAATGCAGCGTGCAGTGCTGAGCGTGTGGAACCCGACCGCACGCGACTGCGCGCCGCGTTTGCTGCCGTCCTGCTGCTCAGTCTGTCTGCCCCGGTATGCGGGCAGGCCGCGCCCGCGCCGTCTGCCAGTTCATCGTCGCCCTCTACCCAGCCTGGCCCGGCCAGGGACGCCGCAGCAACTGCGGCTATCCCAGGAACCATCATCGTGCCCGCTGGTACCAAGATGCTGCTGTCCCTCCGCTCCGGGGTGAATACCAGGTCAGCCCAGCCGGGGGATGGCGTGTACCTGTCTTCAACCTTTCCTGTCGTGGTCGGGACGCACGTAGCCATCCCGGCCGGGGTCTACGTGCAGGGCGTCGTCGACAGGGTGCAGCGGGCCGGCCGCGTCAAGGGCCGCGCCGAAGTAAGCCTGCACTTCACCACGATGATTTTTTCGAACGGCAGCGTCGTCGAGGTTCCGGGCGCGCTCGATAACCTGCCTGGGTCCGAGGAGGCGCGGGTCAAGAATGCCGAGGGGGATGTCCAGCAGAATGGATCGAAAGGCAAGGATGCGGGCACCATCGCCCGCGGCGCCGAGGCTGGCGCGGGCGTCGGTACCATTGGCGGCGCGATCGGCGGCAGCCCGCTTGCGGGCGCCGGCTACGGAGCCATTGCCGGTGGCCTGACAGGACTGGTCTACACGCTGTTTACCCGCGGAAACGATGTCAACCTGGAGCAGGGTCAGACAGTGGAGATGGTGCTTCAGCGGCCACTTACCCTGACCGCGGCCAATCTCGGGGGTGCCGACAGCAGCAGCGCCACCATGGAACCATCAGCACAGCGGCCCATGCCCAAGCCGGCGCACACGCGCATGTTGTGTCCCGTCGGCGGCCTGGGCTGCCCGTGATGACGCGCACAGGACTGGACGATGGACAAAGCCACTAACCGCCAGCAGCAGCAGCGACAAGCGATTACCAGCCACCTGAAAAACTGGCTGCGTGATCTTGCGATTTCAGTCGCTGCCTCCGCGCTCATCATCACCTGTATCTACCAGCCGGTGCGCGTAGAGGGCACCAGTATGCAGCCCCGCCTGCATGACAACGATCGGCTGGTCATCAACAAATTTGTTTACCGCTTCGAAAGTATTCAGCACGGGGACGTGGTCGTATTTCGTTACCCGGGCGACCTGTCCAAGAGCTACATCAAACGCGTCATCGCCCTGCCGGGCGACACACTCCGCATCGACGATGGAGTGGTTTCTGTCAACGGCAAACGTCTGCCCGAACCCTATGTTCCGTCACGTTTTGAAGATGGCCGCTCGGTGGCTGAAGAGACCATCCCCGCAGGGGCGTACTGGGTCATGGGCGATCACCGGTCCATCTCGAGCGACAGCCGCGACTTTGGGCCGGTGCCGCGGGACCTGATCTACGGCAAGGCCGCGTTCATCTACTGGCCGACAGACGGGCTTGGCGCAGTCCGCTAAGACCCCGCCCGCGCTCAAGCCTCGATATGCACCAGCTGCTCGGCGTGCGCACGCGTCCCCAGGATGGATACGCGCGGCACCTCGCCACGCGCCATCGCCACCTCGTCGCAGCGGTAGATCCGCGGACAACTCTGGCAGTCCTTGTAGATCTTGTCCGGCAGCGCCGCACGTTCCGTGACGACCCGGAAGCCATAGCGGAAAAAGAAGTCCGGGATGCGTGTGAACAGGCAGACACAGCCAATACCGTGCTCTTCACTTTCATCCAGGATGGCTGCCAGGAGCCTTGCGCCAACACCCTGGCCCTTCGCCTCCGGCTTCACCACAATCGAGCGTACCTCCGCCAGGTGCGGCCCATACAGGTGCAGTGCGCCGCAGCCCAGGAATGCCCCGGCATCGCTCTCGGCGATGGTAAAGTCACGCACGTTCTCGCAGATCTCCGCAAATACGCGCCGCAGCAGTGTGCCGTCATGCGAAAGCGAATTCACCAGTTCATATATGTTGGTCGCGTCCTGGAGGCGCGCTTTACGTACCCGCATGCGCAGGCTCTCTCTCTTTCCATGCCGCTGCCGGGTACCGGCCGGCCAGCGCTGCGACGCGATCCGCCGCCTCGCCGAGGGCCGCGCGCACCTGCGCTCGTGCGGTTCCGCCCTGCACATCGTGGCAGTCCAGCGTTGCCTCGAGCGTGATCGCCGCGTACACGTCCTCATCAAACAGCGGCTCGATCTTCTGCAACTCCGCCAGCGTCAGATCACCGATCTCGCGACCGTCCTCGAGCCCCAGCCGCACCGCCGCCCCAACCCGCTCGTGGGCCGTGCGGAAAGGTACGCCCTTGCTCGTGAGATAGGTCGCCGCCGCCATCGCATTCAGGTAGCCCTGCTCGCAAGCGGCGCGCATCCGGTCTGTGCGGAAACGTAGTACGCGCGTGAACGCTGCCAGCAGGTGCAGCATGTTCTGCGCTGTCGTGGTCGCTGCAAACACCGGCTCCTGGGTCTCCTGCATGTCCTTGTTGTAGGCCAGCGGCAGGCCTTTGAGCGCCAGCAGCACGGTCTGTGCCGCGCCTGAAAGCCGGCCCACCTTGGCGCGTAGTAATTCGGTCAAGTCCGGGTTCTTCTTCTGCGGCATCGCGCTTGAACCGGTCGAGAAGGCTTCCGGCAGTTCGACGAAACCGAATTCGGCCGTGGCAAACAGTGTCATCTCTTCCGCGAACCGGCTGACGTGCACGCCGAGCAGTGTCAGCACCTGGAGGTACTCGAGCACGAAGTCGCGATCGCTGGTGGCGTCCATGCTGTTTGCCGTCGGCGCCCGGAAACCGAGCACGCGCGCAGCGATCGATCGATCAAGCGCCAGCGTAGCTCCCGCCACGGCGCCCGAGCCGAGCGGGCAGTAGTTCAGCCGCGCCACGCAGTCTTCGAGCCGCGACGCATCCCGCAGAATCATTTCAACGTAGGCAAGCAGCCAGTGGGCCACCAGCACCGGCTCAGCCCGCTGCAGGTGTGTGTACGCCGGCATGGCCGCATCTCCCGCAGCGTCCGCCTGCACCGTAAGCTCCCGTGCCCATGTCGCCAGCTGCGCTACCAGCGTGTCGCTGCTCGCACGGATATACAGCCGCAGATCAGTCGCCACCTGCTCATTGCGCGAGCGAGCAGTGTGCAGCTTCAATCCCAGGTCGCCGACCTGCTTGACCAGCTCCATCTCGACGAAGTGGTGAATGTCTTCTGCTTCCGATTCGGCCGCCGCACCTGCCTCGGCAACCCGGTCGAGCGCCGCCGCAATTCGCTCCCGCTCCGCCTCCGTGAGCAGCGCGGCGGCCGCCAGCGCCAGCGCATGGGCCTTGCTTGCCTGGACCTCAACCTCCAGCAGCGCGCGATCAAACTGGTAGGACCGCTGCCACGCGTCAAAAACGGGATCCAGCGGCTCGCGGAAGCGGCCCGACCACATCTTCACTTGCTGACCACCTTTGCCGCGGCACCCTGTGCTTCGCGTAGATCGCGCAGGTGCGCCTGGGTACGCGCCGGCAGTCCAAGGATGCGGATAAAGCCGGCTGCGTCCTTCTGGTCGTAGGTGTCGCCCATGGTGAAGGAGGACAGCTCGTTCGAGTAAAGCGAGAAGTCACTTGCGCGGCCAGCGATACTGATATTTCCTTTGTACAGCGATAATGTAACCGTACCGGTGACAGTTGTCTGGGTCTGGGCAACAAAGGCGTCGAGCGCCTCACGCAGCGGCGTAAACCACAGCCCGTTGTAGACGAGGTCAGCATAGCGAAGCGCTACGTGCTGCTTATAGTGCTTCACGTCCCGCTCGAGCGTCAGTGCTTCGAGCTCTTCATGCGCAGCAACGATCAGCGTGCCGCCCGGCGTCTCGTAGCAGCCGCGGCTCTTCATGCCGACGAAGCGATTCTCGACCAGGTCGATACGGCCGATCGCATTGCGTGCGCCGATCTCGTTCAGTAACTCGACAAGCTGCACAGGCTCCAGCGACTGACCACCCACCGACACCGGCACACCGCGCGCAAAGCCGATAGTGACGACTTCCTCCTGGTCAGGCGCTTCCTGCGGGCTCCGCGTCATCGTCCAGGTCGTTGCGAGCGGGGCATTGTTCGCGTCTTCCAGTTCGCCGCCCTCGTGGCTGACATGCCACAGGTTGCGATCGCGCGAATGGATCTTGACGCGGCTGGCAAATACAGGAATGTTGTGCGCCTCGGCATAGTCCAGGCAGTCTTCGCGAGAGCGCAGCTCCCACTCGCGCCACGGGGCAATCACCTTCAGCTCAGGCGCAAGCGCCTGGTAAGCATGCTCAAAACGCACCTGGTCATTGCCCTTGCCGGTGCATCCATGCGCCACCGCAGCGGCGCCTTCTTCGAGCGCAACCTGTACCTGCGCCTTCGCGATGACCGGTCGCGCAATCGATGTGCCCAGCAGGTATTTGCCCTCGTACATGGCGCCGGCCTGCACGGTCGGCGTGATGTACTCGCGCACAAACTCCTCGCGCAGGTCCTGCACGATCACCTTCTTGGCGCCCGTGGTGTACGCCTTCTGCACGACCGCGTCGATGTCTTCGCCCTGCCCGACATCGGCCACCATTGCTATGACATCCAGGCCATAATTCTCGTTCAGCCAGGGAATGATGATTGATGTATCGAGCCCGCCAGAGTACGCGAGAACTACCTTGTCCGTTGCCATGTGTTTCTTCTCCTGTGTTGCAGTGCTGTTCGGTTCAGAGTGTCTCAGGCACTTAGATCGTGACGCGTGGCGCGCTGCCTGGGTCTGGCAGGTTGGCACCAAGCAGCAGCAGCAGGATTGCTTTCTGCACGTGCATGCGGTTCTCGGCTTGCTCAAAGACGACGGAGTTAGGCCCGTCGAAGACCGCATCGGTGACTTCTGCATTGCGGTGTGCCGGCAGGCAGTGCATGAACGCGGCCTGTGGCTGCGCATGCGCCATCAGTGCCTCATTCACCTGGTACGGCTTGAAGATCGGCGCGCGCTTGGTCGCTTCATGCTCAAATCCCATGCTGGTGCACACATCGGTATAGACGACATCGGCACCGGAAACGGCGGCAACGGGATCCTGCACCAGCGTTATGTCAGAGCCAGTGACATTCGCGATAGCCCGGGCCTGTGCAACGACATCCGCCCGGGGCGCATAGTTTTTCGGCGTACCAATGGTGCAGTGCGTGCCAAGCTGGGCCGCGGTCAGCATCAGCGAGTGCACCACGTTATTGCCGTCGCCCACATAGGTGAAATGAACGCCACGCGCGGAGCCGCCGAAGCGTTCCTCGACCGTCATGAAGTCAGCCAGGGCCTGGCATGGATGCTCATGGTCAGACAGCGCATTGATCACGGGGCAGGCGGCATACTGCGCCATCTCGGTGATGGTTTCGTGCGCGTAGGTGCGCAGCACGATGCACTGTACCCAGCGTTCCACGTTACGGGACATGTCAGCCAGCGACTCGCGCTCCCCAAGTGGCGACTGGGTCTGGTCGACAAACATCGCGGAGCCGCCGGTCGTGTTCATCGCTGCTTCAAACGTAAGCCGCGTGCGCAGCGAAGCCTTCTCAAAAAACATCACCATCTGCTTCGCATCGAGAGCGCACCGGTACGCCATGGGACTGGCTTTTACCCGGTGTGCCAGCAGCAGGATCGCTGCGGTTTCCCGGGGTGAAAGGTCGGCGATCGAACACAGGTCGCGGCCGGCAAGTGAGTCCTGTGCCGCGCGGAAGTCCTCTGCGCCCAGGGAGCCTGGTACTTCCACTAACGTCTTAGTCGCCAATGCCGCCTCCTGATTGTGGCGCTGTTTCCAGTTGCTGCCGCTTGCGCTCGCGTTGGGCTACGTCCGGCAGCGCGGCGTCCAGCGCCTGGATCGCGATGTCTACATGCTGCTTTTCGAGAATGTACGGCGGCAGAAAGCGCAGCACGGTCTCGCTCGTACGGTTCAGCAGAACTTGGTGCTGCTGCATCATCTGCTCGATCACGGCCTTCGCATGTTCCACATCGCTGAACTCAATGGCCAGCATCAGGCCCTTGCCCCGTACATCCGTGATGATCGGGTAGCGCTTCTGTAACTCGCATAGTTGCGTATAGAAGTAGCCACCGACCTCGGCCACGTGCGCTAGCAGCCCGGAACGCTCGATCTCATCGAAAACAGCAACAGCTAGGTGGCACTGGAGAGGACCACCGCCAAACGTTGTCCCGTGCATGCCCGGGTGCATCGCGCGCGAAACCTCTTCCGTGCACAGCACCGCACCGAGCGGCAGGCCACCGGCAAGGGGCTTCGCCACCGTCGTGATATCGGGCTCTGCGCCGTAGTGCTGGTACGCAAACCATTTGCCGGTCCGGCCAAAGCCCGCCTGGATTTCATCAATGACGAACAGGGCGCCGGTCTCGCGGGTCACCGCGCGCGCGGCGTCAACAAACTCCTGGGACAGCGGCCGAATCCCGCCTTCGCCCTGGATTGACTCAACAAGCAGCGCGCAGTATTCGCCCGACCACGCGCGGCGTAGCGCCCCCACGTCATTGAACGGGATGTAGTCGACCTCGGGCATGACTGGCGCGAACGGCTCCCGATACTTGAGCTTATGGGTCGTCGCGACCGAGCCCATGGTGCGCCCGTGGAATGAGCCTTCGAGCGCGAGGAAGCGCGTGCCAATCGCTGCGCCCTCGCCGCGGCGCATCGTGCCATAGGCGCGAGCCAGCTTCAGCGCTGCCTCCCATGCCTCGGTGCCGCTGTTGCAGAAGAAGGCGCGGTCGAGCCCGCTGGCCGCGGTCAACCGCAGTGCCAGCGCCGCCTGCCCCTGGTGGAAGAAGAGGTTCGAGGTGTGGAGAGGGAAGTGGCCGCCCTCGCGCAGCGCCTGCTCAATGACCGGGTGCGCATAGCCGAGCGCATTGACGCCGATGCCGCTCAGCAGGTCCAGGTAGCGCACGCCACCCTCGGTGTGCAGGTACACTCCCTCGCCGCCCGTCACCAACAGCGGGTTGCGTTCATAGGTGGCCAGCAGCAGCTTGCTCTCGGCTGCCCTTACTTCTTCCAGCATCATCCGTGTCTCCATGCCTTTCACCTACTACCCTGGTCCGCAGCCATCCGCGCCTGGGACTCTGAACCCGCAACCCTTACTTAGAGAAGCCAAGAGCAGCGAGGTAAGCCGCATTGTGTAAAGAATATTCCGCGGTCTGTGAATAACTATGCAGTGCCCACTTCGAGATCTCAGGCAACCAGCACCTCGGTCCCATCCGGGATGCGCGACGAGCACAGCTCGGGCAGCAGCGAGGCCCGGTCCGCGGGCAGGATGCGCACCCGCTTCACCCCCTGGATCAATGCTTCGCGGCAGGCTTTCAGCTTAGGCAGCATGCCGCCGGTGATGACGGCATCGCGGGTGAGCGAGGCAATCTGTTCGGTGTTGAGCCAGCGCATCACGCTGCCGTCGGCGCCGCGTACCCCGGGTACATCGGTCAGGAAGACCAGTGCGTCCGCGTGGCAGGCCATCGCGCAGGCAGCGGCCATCTCGTCTGCGTTCACGTTGTAATACTCGCCGTCGAAGCCCAGCGCGATGCTTGAAAGCACCGGCACCCCGCCCATGTGCCAGATCGCCTCCAGCCAGCGAGGGTCAGAAGCAGCGATCTCACCGACAAATCCGAGGTCGGGAGCGGTCTGCTTCTTGCGCGCGCGAAAGACCATGCCATCGCCGCCCGACATGCCCATTGCGGGCACCGCCTGTGCGGTCAACGCCGCAACGAGCGCCTTGTTGACCGAGCCGCCCAGCACCATGAGCGCGGTGTCGCGGGTCTCTGCGTCGGTGATGCGCAGGCCCCCGATAAATTCGCTGTGCTTGCCTAGCTGCTTCAGCGTGCGGGTCAGCTGCACGCCACCGCCGTGCACCACGGCGACGTCGTTGCCGGAGCGCTGCAGTTCAGCGATCGCGCGTGCACAGGACCGCAGCAGTGTTGCATTTTCCAGCGTCGCCCCGCCCAGTTTCACGATGTACTTCATAGAGCAAACCCTCCGTGCCGCGCTCCGCCGGCCTTTGCCGCAGTCACAGCAGGCCCTCGGTTTCAGACCAGCCACATAGCAGGTTCCAGTTCTGCACCGCCTGGCTGGCCGCGCCCTTGAGCAGGTTGTCGAGGCACGCGACGACGATGGCGCGGCGCCCATCCTCGGCGAGAGAAATGCCGAGATCACAGAAGTTGGTCCGCTCCACATAGCCGATCTGCGGCAGGGCCGGCGCCTCAAACAGCCGCACCATCCTGCGGCCAGCATAGAAGCGCGCAAAACAGGCCGCCACATTCGCCATCGTCATCTGCTCGCGCAGGCGCACATACACCGTCGACAAAATGCCCCGTGGTATCGGCAGCAGGTGCGGCGTGAAAATGATCTCTCCGTCACTTACCCCCAGCTGCTCCCGCAGTTCCCCGGTATGGCGATGCGTCCACAGGCCATAAGTCGAGAGATTGTTCGCCGCGTACATGAAGTGCGTCTTGGGCGTCGGCTCCTTGCCTGCTCCCGAAACGCCGGACTTCGCATCGCAGATGATGCCGTGCTCACGATCTAGGAGGTCCTCAGCCAGCAGGGGCTTGAGCGCCAGGATGACCGAAGTCGCGTAGCAGCCCGGGTTCGCTACCAGGCGCGCCCCGGCGAGCCGTTGCTGCGCGGCTGCATCGCGGTATAACTCTGGCAGCCCGTACACCGCCTCTGCCTGGATCGCCGCCGCGGCAGGAGCTTCGTTGTCGGCGAAGCCGTACACGGCGCGATTGCTGTCGTCGGCCAACCGCCAGGCGCCACTCAGGTCAATGATGCGCAGCCCGCGTGCGAGCGCCTGCGGTACCCACTCACGCGACTGCTCATGCGGTGTAGCCAGGAACAGAGTATCGACGCCACGCTCGGCGAGAAGCTCCCAGCTGAAGGGCTCGACCGCCAGTGCTTCCATGCTCGCAAGACCCCGAAGCGCTGGATGCACCGTCGCAAGGGAATCGCGCTCGCGCCCGCAGAACAAAGGCGGCTGCGCAGCGAGGCGGGGGTGGCGCAGCAGCAGCCGCGCCAGCTCCTGCCCGGCGTACCCGCGCGCACCGACGACGGCCGTTTGCCGGTTCACGACTG
>CAXTEW010000016.1:0-4956 GCA_964243175.1 uncultured Acidobacteriaceae bacterium | reverse complement strand
GCCTGGCGAGTTCACGACTGTGCCTGCGAGTTCACGACTGTGCCTCGATCTTTTTGCGTGCTGCCCAATGGTCTGCTTTCCCCGTTTTGGATGCTGCCTCGTCTGCCGCGACCCATGCGCTCAGCCGATCAATGCGCGCAGGCGCTCGCCCAGCGCGCTCGCCTGGCGGTTGTCCGGGCACACGATCAGCACCGTGTTGTCCCCCGCCACCGTGCCGACGAGCTCCGGTATATCGGCGTAGTCAAGCGCCGCGGCAACCGGCTGGGCGCTGCCCATCACGGTGATCAACACCAGCAGGTTCTGCGCCTGCTTGACGCGCAGCCCGAAACTTACCAGCAGTTCGCCGAGCGAAGGCAGCCCTTCGTCGTCCTCATCTTCCGGCTGCGCACTCGAGCCTGGCGTGGGCAGGGCATAGCCCGCCGGACCTTTCATCAGGTGCAGCTCGCGAATGTCCCGCGACAGGGTCGCCTGGGTCACGCGGAAGCCGCGACGGGCCAGCTTCCGCCGCAGCTCGTCTTGGCTGGCCACGGCCTGGCTGGTCGAGGCGGCTGCTGTCAGCAGGTCGCGGATCGCGCTGTGGCGCTCGGCCTTGTTTTCTGAAGCAGTCAAAGGGAGAACGTTCCTTCTCGGCGCGGCCGGTTGGGTCAAGGCGAATGTCACTGTATATAAATACGCCGCGGGTGTATAACTATGCAAGTAGATGCGGCTGTTGCGCGGCAATATCTAGTTCAGAGAAGTGGCTGATGCAGCTGCCACACGGGCACAGATTCAAGGCACGTCGTTCTGCCCTGGCCGAAGCAGTGCCATGGGCTGCTCGCAGTGCTGTATCTCGCCAACAACAGCGCGGGCTCGCCGTTCCACATGCGAAGAAGCAACTCTGAATATCGGAAGTAAGGACGTATAGTTGGACATGGGTCGTCACCAAACAATCAATCCAGCCGCCACTGCCAGCTCCCAGCCCTGCGAAGCCGGGCATCCTGTGCCTTCCGACGGGTCGCCGCTTGAAGCCCCGATGGCATCGCTTCTGCAGCCGGCCGGGTTGCCGGCGGGGCTGTATGACCCTCGCTTCGAGCACGAAAGCTGCGGCGTTGGCTTCGTGGCCACCCTTACCGACGTCGCCTCGCACCGCATCCTTGAGCAGGCGCTCGAAGCCCTTGGACGTCTGGCTCATCGGGGCGCCATCGCCGCGGACGGTCTTTCGAGCGACGGAATCGGCATCTGCACAGCCATCCCGCGGGAGTTGCTGCTCCAGTCTGCTGGCGTCACCCTCCCCGCGGACCAGCCGCTGGCGGTCGGCGTCGTCTTCTTTCCGGCTCAACCAGCCGTGCCACCAGGCGATCCGTCGACCGATCGAACTGCGAAGTCGCGCCACAGCCTCGAAGACGCACTTGCGGGGCAGGATTTCCAGGTGCTCGCCTGGCGTGCTGTGCCGACCCGGCCCGAGATCCTGGGCGAGATTGCCCGCGCCACCATGCCTGTGATCCGCCACGTCCTGCTGACTACCTCCAACCCTGCCGGCATGGAGCGGCGGCTGTATCTTGCCCGCAAGGATTTCGAGCGCCGGGCCCTCGGCACGCAGGGCGGCGCGTACGTCTGTTCTCTGTCGACACGAACCATCATTTACAAGTCCATGTGCTCCGGGCGGCAGCTTCCGCACTTCTATGCCGACCTAGCCGACCCGCTCTACCAGACTTCGTTTGCCATCTTCCACCAGCGCTACGCGACCAACGTGGCACCCTCCTGGGATCGTGCGCAGCCGCTGCGAACGATTTCGCATAACGGTGAGATCAACACCGTCTGGGGCAATCGTGCACGCATGGATGCCCGCGACGCGACCATCGCCGACGAGCTGAAACCCATCTGCTCGCCCGATGGTTCTGACTCGACTTCGCTCGACGAAACCGCTGAACTGCTGGCGCACAATGGCCGCTCAATTGCTGAAGCCATCCGCTTGATGCTGCCGCCGGCCCAGCACCGGAAGCAGTCTGCCTTCTTCGCCTACAACGAGGACTGCATCGAGCACTGGGACGGCCCCGCCGCGGTGGTATTTACCGATGGGCGACTGGTCGGTGCCGCGCTCGACCGCGTCGGGCTGCGACCATGCCGCTTCTTTGTTACGGAAGACGACCTGGTCGTGGTTGGTTCGGAAGCCGGCCTCGTCGACCTCGATCCCGAGCGCGTGGTCCACAGCGGCCGTCTTGGCCCAGGGCAGATGCTGTGCGTCGATCTGGACGCGCACCGGCTCTACGAGAACGACGAAGTCCAGGAAGTCTTCGACGCTCGTGCGCCGCAGTACGATGCCCTGCTGAACGAGCACACGCTCGACAGCAGCACTCGGGTCGCGCCGCTCGCAGAAGGGGAACTGCTGCGCCTGCAGCATGGCTTCGGCTACACGCGCGAAGACGTGCGCATGGTGCTGCAGCCGATGATGGCCGATGGCAAGGACGCTATCTGGTCGATGGGCGACGACACGCCGCTGGCCCCGATGGCGCGGGCGCCGCGGCCGGTGTATGCCTACTTCCGCCAGCGTTTCGCGCAGGTCACCAATCCTCCGCTCGACTCGCTGCGGGAAGCAGTCGTGATCCAACTGCACACGCGGCTCGGTCCCTGGCCTCACCTGCTCGACCACGAGGCACGACTGCCGGGCCTCTCGCTTACCTCGCCGCTGCTCTCGCTCGGCCAGATGGAGGCGCTCCGTACCCGGCAGCACTCGCTCGGCGATGAGCTGCCGCTTGCTGTGCTCGACTGCCTGCTCGGCCCGGGCCTACCGCTCGCCGCCACAATTGACGATCTGGCGACCAAGGCCTGCGACCTGGTACTGGGCGGTGCGGCCGTGCTGCTGCTCTCCGACCGGGCTGCCGATCCGGACCACGCCCCTGTACCGATGGCGCTTGCGCTCGGCGCAGTACACCACAAGCTGATCCGTGAAGGCATACGCACCCGGGTCGGACTCGCTGTCGAGGCAGGCGACTGCCGCGACGTGCACCACGCCGCCGTGCTGCTGGGCATGGGCGCTGGCGCGGTCTGCCCATGGCTTGCGTTCGAGACAGCTCGCGCTGCCGGCTCGCCTGATGGCGAACACAACCTGCTCAAGGCCTTCAACGCGGGCCTCGCCAAGATCATGTCGAAGATGGGGATTTCGGTCCTCGACAGCTATCGCGGGGCGCATCTTTTTGACTCGATCGGCTTGGACCACGCCGTCATTGATCAGTGCTTCTTCGGTACGCCGGCACCGCTTGGTGGTATCGGCTACGCGGAACTGGAAGCGACGGTTCGTGCCAACTGGGCCAGCTATGCCCCCCCACTGACGGAAGGCGACACCGCTGTCTCGCAGGAGCCGGACGGCGGCCTGGCCGTGGCGACCGCGGCACCAGCGAAGGATCTGCCCGACTTCGGCTGGGTCCGCTTCCGCAAGTCCGACGGGGCCGAGCCACACTCCTGGCAGCCGACGACGGTGCGCCTGCTGCAGACCGTTGCCGGGAGCGCGCGGGCAACAGCCGCCCCGGCACCTGCGCCTGGCGTCGCCTGGGCCGCGTTCAGCGCACAGGCAACTGAAAAGGAGCCGGCCAACCTGCGCGACATGCTGGCTTTCCGCCCGGCGGCCAAGGCTCTTGCACTGGACGAAGTCGAGCGTGCCGCCAGTATCTTTACGCGTTGTATTGCGAGTGCCATGTCGCTCGGCTCGCTGAGCCCGGAAGCCCACCAGACCGTTACCGCCGCCATGAACATGCTGGGCGGGCGATCAAATACCGGCGAAGGGGGAGAAGACCCTGCGGTGTACCAGGCCGATGGCGGGGCGGAGCTGGACCTGGTCGGCCGCAAGGTGCCGCCCAGCCTGCTCAACAACAAGACCAAGCAGATCGCCTCCGGACGCTTCGGCGTCACGGCCGAGTACCTGCGCAATGCCGAAGAGATCGAGATCAAGATGGCGCAGGGGGCCAAGCCCGGCGAAGGGGGGCAGCTCCCCGGTCACAAGGTCACTGGCCTGATAGCGCGGCTGCGTCACGCCCAGCCCGGCGTTACCCTGATCTCGCCGCCACCACACCATGACATCTACTCGATCGAGGACCTGGCCCAGCTCATCTTTGATCTGAAGCGCATCAATCCCTCGGCCACGGTCGGGGTCAAGCTGGTCTCGGAGTACGGCGTGGGTACCGTGGCAGCCGGCGTCGCCAAGGCGTACGCCGACTACATCGTGATCGCCGGCAACTCGGGTGGCACGGGTGCTTCGCCGCTGTCGAGCATCAAGTACACCGGTTCGCCCTGGGAGCTGGGCCTGGCTGAAGCCCAGCAAACGCTGCTGCGCAATGGCCTGCGTGGGCGGGTCCGCCTCCGTGTGGACGGCGGCCTGCGTACCGCGAACGATCTCCTGGTAGCTGCCATGCTCGGTGCCGACGAGTTTGCCTTCGGTACTGCCGTGCTGGTCGCCATCGGCTGCGACATGGCGCGGCAGTGCCACCTGAATACCTGCCCGGTCGGCATCGCGACCCAGCGGGAAGACCTGCGCGCTAAGTTCCGCGGCAAGCCGGAGCACATCATCCGCTTCTTCCAGGAGCTGGCTGTCGACGTGCAGTCGTTGCTGGCCAGGCTTGGCCTGCCCTCGATCGAAGCAGCCATCGGTCGCACAGACCTGCTGCAGCAGGTCCGGACGGTCGGTCATATCGATCTTGCTCCCATGCTGGCAGCGCCTTCGACCGGCGATGTGCACTGGGCGGGCGGCCGAAACGATCGACCCGTGGTCGAGAGCGAGCAGCCGATTGACGACGCCTGGGTTGAGCCAGCGCTGGCTGCTTATGCGGCCAACCAGCCCTTCCACTGGAAGGGGACCATCAGCAACAAGGACCGCACCCTCGGGGCACGCTTGTCTGGTGAGCTGGCACTGCAGCAGGCCCGCCGCCGGCATGTGGGTGACGCGGCACACCCCGCCCTGCGCTTTGACCTGACGGGTGTCGCCGG
>CAXTEW010000015.1:0-21405 GCA_964243175.1 uncultured Acidobacteriaceae bacterium | reverse complement strand
CCTGACTCGTTTCGAGGTCCGCATCCACGAGGCGGGCTACCACCTGCTGTCCGTCTCGTGCGCCCACGGGCTGGTCGCCGGTGGATTCACGCACCCACATAAAGATCCATTCGACCGGATGCTCGCCGCGCAGGCCCTGGTCGAGAACCTGGTGCTGCTGAGCAAAGATCGGGCACTCGACGGGTTCGGAATCAAGCGCGTGTGGTAGGTCGGCCGTTCGGCTGGTTATGCGCCCGGAACTTACAGTGGATTAGGCGTGAGAACGCAAGAGCTGCACTACCCCCAGACACTCCAGTGGAACCAACAAGACCGCGAGCGCATAGAAGATGGCCCGGCCCCAGGGCCAGATGCGCGTCGGCATTTGATCAACAAGCTTGTCCCGCCAGGTCGCGTTCATCCGAGGCGGTCCGTAATCGAAGTCTTCCTGCCGCAAGGGGTCCTTGCGCCAGCCCTGGATCAGAATGCACGCGCGCAGGTTGGTCAGAAACAAGGCGACACCGATCAGCCTGAGAAAGCTGAAGTGGAAGGGCGAGACCCAGAAGTAGAAGACCGTGTCGAGCAGGTAGGTCGTGAACATGGACGCGGAAGCGGCAACGCTTCCCTGACGCACCCCGCAGGCTCCAAGAAAGTAGAAGAGGAAGGTAGCTAATCCGATCCATCCAAAGCTGAACCCGACTGAGATACCTACGTTGCCGCCGTACTGTTCATACGAGACGAACGCAAGAACGAAGCAGATCCAGAAGCCGCGCGTAGCTGCCAGGTCGGCGTCGTTTGCGTTCTCTACCGATGGCCAAAAGAGGCGCTTCCAAAGACCTTCTGAAGATTGCGGAGGGCCTGACAGCCCAAGCGTGGACATGGCAGCAGACTACATGCACGAGCGTACGACGCAAGTTGTCTCGCGCTGTGTCACCATTACGACCGTTTGGAATCCGGTTAGAATCGGGTGACCGCGCCCCGACGACCGGGCGCAAGGAAAGGCACCACACCGCATGCATCGCTGGTCGAAACTTTTCATCCCCACCCTGCGCGAGGCTCCCGCCGACGCTGAAGTCGCGAGCCACAAATTCCTGCTCCGCGCGGGCTACGTCCGGCAGCTGGGCGCGGGCATCTATTCGTACCTGTTCCTGGGCCAGCGCTCGGTCAACAAGATCACGGCGATCGTGCGCGACGAGATGGACAGGATCGCGCAGGAGTTCCTGCTGCCCGCGCTGCTGCCGGCAGAGCTGTGGCAGCAAAGCGGCCGCTGGACGACGATGGGGCAGAATATGTTCCGGCTGCAGGACCGCAAGGGCGCCGACCTGTGCCTGGGCATGACTCACGAAGAAATCATGACGGACATCGCGCGCAGGGAGCTGCGGAGCTACAAGCAGCTGCCGCAGATCTGGTATCAGATCCAGACGAAGTTTCGCGACGAGCCCCGGCCGAAGTCTGGCCTGCTGCGGGTGCGGCAGTTCCTGATGAAGGACTCCTACTCCTTCGATATTGACCAGGCGGGGCTGGACCACAGTTACGATCTGCACGATGCCGCCTACCGGAAGATTTTCACGCGATGCGGGCTCGAGTTTGTTGCGGTGGAGGCCGATTCAGGCGCGATGGGCGGCTCGCAGTCGCAGGAGTTTATGGTGTACACCGAGGCCGGCGAAGACCTGATCGCCAGCAGCGCGGAGACTGGGTATGCGGCCAATATCGAGAAGGCTACCTCGCGGCTGGCCCCGGTGGCTGATCTCGATCCAACCGGCGACGGCATGCCGGAGCTGGTACATACCCCGGGCAAGGCAGCCATCGCAGATGTAGCCGAGTTTTTCGCGATCCTGCCGGCACAGGACATCAAATGCGTTGCCTATATGGCGGAAGTGCGTGATGCGCAGGGTAAGTTGACCTGGCGACCGGTCGCGGCGTTTCTGCGCGGCGACCACATGGTGAACGAGACCAAGCTGCTGGGCGCGGTCGGTGGAGCGGAGCTGCGTACGATGAATGCCGACGAGCTGGCGCAGTGGCTTGGCGGCCCGGCCGGATACCTTGGGCCGATCGGCCTGCTGCCTGCGAAAAAGGCGAACGACGGCGCACTCACCGTGGTGGTCGATACAGCGCTTGAAGGCCGCAAGAACCTGGTCTGCGGCGCAAACAAGGTCGACTACCACTACCGCAATGTCACACCGGGCCGCGACTTCAGCTGGACCCTGCTGGCCGACATCCGAAATGCAGTGGAAGGCGAAGACGCACCGGATACGCCTGCTGGTATCCCTGCGCCACTGCGCATCGGCAAGGCGGTCGAAATCGGGCATATCTTCAAGCTCGGCTACCGCTACGCCGAAGCGCTGGGCGCACGGGTGCTGGACCACAATGGCAAGGAAGTGACGCCGATCATGGGCTCCTACGGCATCGGCATCGAGCGCATCCTGACAGCGGCCATCGAGCAGTCGGCGGCCCGCATGGGCGAGGCGAGCGGCTTCGTTCTCCCGCGCACGATCGCTCCGTTTGAGGTCGTCGTCACCATCACGAATGTGCGCGATGCGGAGTTACTCGCAACCGGCGAGCGTTTAGCCCGGGAGCTTGAAGCAGCAGGGATGGATGTGCTGCTCGATGACCGCGACGAGCGCGCCGGAGTCAAGTTTAAGGATGCCGATCTGGTTGGGATACCGCTGCGCGTCAATGTTGGCAAGAAGGTCGCGGATGGGCTCGTCGAACTGGTGAACCGAGATGACGGGCTGGGCGAAGAAATACCCATCGGGGAACTGGTAACCCGGGCGGCTGCTTACTAGTTCGCCCTCCGATCCAGCGGCTCGCGGTACCACTTACGACCGCTGGCGCGTCCAACTGTCGTTACCTGGCAGCCTGCTGCTAGGCTGTTCCGCGGGGGCGCGGCGCGCTCCAGGACCGACAAGTTCCACGCAGGCAGTGCAGCAAGAGTCAGAAAAGGCGGTAACCCTTGGCTATCCGGATCGCTGTTCCACGCCCCACCACGGGCCGCCGCAGCACGATGCAGCGTGTTCTCGCTCTCGTGCTCGTCTCCTTTGTGCTGCTGGCCCTGGCGGGCGGCGCCACGTTTGCCTACTACTACCACAAATATGGTCTGGTAGTAGACCAGCGGCTCGAGAAGCCTCTTTTCGCGAACACCGCGCAGATATATGCTGCAGCACGCCAGGTGCGGACAGGCCAGCGACTTACTGCGACGACTGTTGCACAGCAGCTACGCGCGGCTGGTTACACCGACGACACGGCGGGTGCGAAATCGCTCATGGGTACCTTCTCGGCCAACGCAGAAAGTATCACGATACGGCCTGGTACCCAGAGCTTCCACGCGCCAGAAGATGCGACGATTACGTTTGACAACGGCGGCGTGGGCGGCAGCAGTCGTGTGCAGCAGATCACCGCCAGCAGTGGCGAGCAGCTCGCGAGTTATGCGCTGGAGCCGCTGCTGATTACCGGCCTGTCCGATGCGAGCCGTACCAAGCGACACCTCATCACCTACAGCGAGTTACCGCCATATCTTGTCCCCGCTGTCACATCGATTGAAGACAGGCACTTCTTTCAACACGGCGGCGTGGATTACTACCGCATGATCGGCGCGCTGCGGAATGATCTGCTGCGCCGCCGGCTTGGCGAAGGCGGCTCCACGCTCACCATGCAATTGGCGCGCGGCTTCTTCCTGACACCGGCAAAACATTTCAAGCGCAAGATGCTGGAGATCCTGATTACCTGGCACCTGGAGCATCGCTTCAACAAGGAGCAGATCTTCCAGCTGTATGCGAACCAGATCCCGCTGGGACAGGCAGGCTCTTTCGCGATCAATGGTTTCGGCGAAGCAGCAGAGGTCTATTTCGGCAAGGATGTTTCGAAACTCAACCTCCAGGAATGCGCGCTGCTCGCGGGCATGATCCAGAGCCCCAGCCGCTTGAACCCGCTGCGGCACGGGGTGCGCGCGGTCGAGCGGCGCAACCTGGTTCTCGACCAGATGGTCGAGACCGGAGCAATCAGCAAGGCCCAGGCAGAGGAAGCGAAAGCGTCGCCGCTGAAGCTGGCATCGCAAAGCGTGCAGCAGGACCAGGCGCCTTACTTCGTCGACCTGGTGCGCGACCAGATCGCGTCAAAGCTTGGGGACAGCAACTGGAACCAGGAAGGCCTGCGCATCTACACGTCGCTTGACCCCCAGTTGCAGGCCGCGGCAAGCATTGCAGTCGAAGACGGCATGAAGCATGTGGATGAGCTAGTCGACACGCTGCATGCCAAGCAGGCCGCTGCCGGCGAGCCTGTCGTGTATCCGCAGGTCGCCCTGATTGCACTCGACCCGCATACAGGTCAGGTACTGGCATTAGTAGGCGGACGCAACTATGGCCAGTCGCAGTTGAATCACGCTGTAGCCCACCGGCCTACGGGCTCTATCTTCAAGCCCTTCGTCTATGCCTCCGCGTTCAACTCTTCACTGGCCGGTACACAACTGACGAATGTGGATGGCACAACCGGCGTCTTTACTCCGGCGATGCTGCTGCCGAACGAGCAGCAGACATTCTCCTTCGGCAATGGGCAGAGTTACACACCACGGAATTACAAGGGCGATTATTCACAACCGATCACAGCGCAATATGCCTTGAAGATGTCGATGAACAATGCGACGGTGGCGCTTGGTCAAATGGTCGGCTTCGGTAATGTTGCTGCACTCGCCAGGGATGCCGGCATCGTCAATGCGCGGGCAACGCCTGCGGTCGCCCTCGGGTCCTACGATGCGACACCGCTCGACATGGCGGGCGCTTACACGGTATTCGCGAATAACGGCACTGCGATCAAGCCCTGGATGCTGGCATCGATCCGCAGCGCGAATGGCGACCCGGTGCAGGACTTTTCCGCGCAGACGCATCCAGTGCTCGACCCGCGCGTGGCCTATCTCACGACTAACATGATGGAAGCAGTCATGAATTCGGGCATGGGTGTTGCTACTCGCAGGGTGGGCTTTACAGCTCCTGCTGCAGGCAAGACAGGGACTTCGCACGACGCCTGGTTTGCGGGCTACACGAGTAATCTGATCTGTATCGTCTGGGTCGGCAATGACGACTACTCGGATATCAAGCTGCAAGGCGCCATAGCCGCGGCGCCGATCTGGGGCGACTTTATGAAGCGGGCCGTGCTTCTCCCTCAGTACAGTGACGCGCATGAATTCGCGGTTCCGGAAGGTGTCACGATTGTTCGCCTGGATAAGGCGACAAACCTGTTGGCAGACGCCAGCTGCCCTGATGATTACAGCGCCGCGTTCCTGGACGGGACACAGCCGCTTACTACCTGCGATGCGCCGAGCAATGATCAGCGCAACATCTTCCAGAAAATCTTCGGGATAGGTCACGATGACCAGAACCAGGCACCGCAGCAACAACAGGCTCCGGGAAACAGTGCTCAGCCGCAGACCTTTGCGGCCCAGCCCCAAGCACCGGGCCCAGTCCCTGCCGATTCGCAGGGAGAGCAGCAGCACCCTGCCGGGGAGAAGAAACCGGGCTTCTTTGGCAAGCTATTTGGCAAGAAGCCGCCCGCGCCCGCACCGCCCCAGCAGGCGCCGCAGTGAACTGTCTCCGCGCTGCGCACATATCGGCTTGCACTAACATCCGACGCGCTTCCTACCATTGGTCATCGCCCAGCCGGCCACCGGCGCATCCCCTGGCTGGCACTGCGGACACCAATAGGTCGATCGGGCATCGGGACCCTGTTTCCGCATCAACACCGCGGTCCCGCAGCGGCGGCATGGCTGCCCCTGCCGCCCGTAAACCCACAGGCGCGAAGCCTGGTCTGCTGAGCCGGTGGTGCGGCGCGCACCCGTATAAGTGAGGATTTTGTCGTCGGAGTTCTCCTGCACATTCTCGCCTATCAGCTTGCGCGACTGAAACAACAGGCAGTCGAGCTCTGCCGGCGTCAATGATGCGACCTTGCGGAAGGGGTGGACCCCGCACAGGAAGCACACTTCGACCTTGTACACGTTTCCCAGGCCGGCGATTACCCGCTGGTTCAACAACACACTGGCAATTTCCTCATCCGGGCGCGCCAGGACGCGGGAGCGCGCCTCGGCCTCGTCATAGTCTGCGCGCAGCAGGTCAGGGCCAAGCTTCGGGATCATGCTGTTGCGCTCCAGCGTACGCGCGTTAAAGAATTTCGCTACCGGCACATTGAATGCGACAGCTTCGAAATCTTCGACGCGGATCACACAGCGCATCATGCGGCGCGGCACCCTCCAGCGCTCGCCGGTGCGGTAGATATGCCACGAGCCGCTCATCAGCATGTGCGTCACCAGGATAAGATCGCCCGAAAAATAGATCATGAGCCACTTACCGCGCGCCTCTATGTTCTCGACGGTGCGCCCAGCGACAGGCGTGTCATCGTTGACGCTCGCGAGTGGTGCCAGTGCGGTCTCGAAGTAAGTGACGACCTTGCCCGCAAGTCCGCGCCCGAGCGCCCGAGCGGAACGGTAAATTGTATCTCCCTCTGGCATTAGTGCACCCCTCCTGCAACGGGACGGCTGCTGCTGGCGATAGACGGCAGCACACGCCGCACGTTGAATCCCATGGGGGCTGCCTGGAAGCCGGCATCCTGCAGGATGCGCGCCATCCAGTGCAGGTGCGTGGGTTGACCGTTGATGGTGGCCAGCAGCAGTCCGCCGCGCTGCTGCGCCTCGGTGCCGCTGCGCATTTCTTCCTGTGTGCTGAGCGTGAGATACGCCGCGAGGTCGCGCGCGGCTTTCGAACGATCCGGTTCGTCGACGGGAAGGAAGAACTGCACATGCGGGTTGCCGCGGCGCATGTACGCGACTAATTCGCCATTTCTCATAACCACCGCAGCGCCGGCGCTGCGGGTAAGTGTCCGGATCGCGCTCGCATCCTGTGCTTCTGTTTCTTCCACTGCCGGCCAGCGCAAAACCGAGCCGTAAGGGTTTGCAGGGTCAGTCGCCGCAAGCGTGACCATCTCTGCCTCGTCCGCCTGCACGCCGCTACGCAGTGAGCGCAGCAGGTCGACCGCGGCCGGCATCGCGAACTGGGTTGCGCCCAGGCCTGCAACGAAGTAACCGCGGCGGATCTTGCCACTTTCTTCGAGCGCCTTCAGTACGTCATACACAGCGCTGAAGCCGCCGGGCAGGTTTTCGCTCGCTACACTTTCGCGGGTCAGCACGCCATAACGATTCAACATCTGGTGGGTGATGGCGTGGCTCCACTCGGTTGCGCTCGCGAGCGCTTCGCCTGCTGGCAGCAGCGTCCAACGTCCCTGCGCGCTGGGCGGCGTGGTGCGACGCGAGCGAAAGTTATGCGTCACCTGGTTGTGCTGGCGCTTAGGGTTGCGCTGGCTGGCCGACGGCTTTTGCACATACGCACGCAGCGCATGAAAGGTGTCGTTGGTTGCGATGCCGCGCCACACGAGCGACCACAGCGCGTCCAGCGTCTCACCAGGGTAACCGCCGCCTACTGAATCATGCAGTTGGGCGAAGAACATGGCCCCGCCGCGACTTAGCTGCGCGACTAACTGCTCTTCCCGCTCCGACAGGGGCGCCGCATCAGCGGCGCGTGGTCCACGCAGGGTTGGCAGCATATCTGCGAGATACAGCGCAATGCGGCCGTCGTGCTCCCCGAGAGGATCGAGTCCGCACCACGTCACTTCTCCAGCCGCGATCAACGTGTCAAGATCCCCGGAGGTATATCGAACGACTCGCGCCGGCAGAATGGAGCCTTCTACCAGCGATGCGATAAGGGGTGCGCCTTGTAACTGCTCGATGGTGTCGAGCAATGCGTCCAGGCCCCGGCGCTTCTGCAGCACGCCCTGCCAGTGAGTGCCAAGACGGGCGAGCATCTGCTGCTCGACCGGCTCCACTTCCTTTCGCAAGCGTGCCAGTGACTTTCTTCGAATCAGCCGCAGCACTTCCGCGTCGCACCACTCGCGGTGAACACCACCAGGGCGGAAGCCGCCTTCGACGACGCGGCCGTCGAGCAGCAGCTGACGCAGCGCGGCATCCGCCACCTGGGTATCTACCGCAAAGCGCGCAGTCACTTCGCCGAGAGTGAATGGCCCATGGGTGCGGGCGTACCGTCGCAGCAGCTCAAGTACAGGAGTGGCCACGGGGTTCAGCAAGGCCGTGGGCAGGCCGGGAGGCAGAGGAATGCCGAGCGCATCGCGATAGCGGGCCGCGTCTTCGACAGCAATCAAACGCTTTTCCCCGGCCACTTTCACTTCAAGCACGCGGCGGGCCCGCAGTAGCCGCTCCAGGCTTTCGAAAACCTCGGCAGACATTGTGCGCCGGCGGAGTTCTTCACGCGATAAGTCGCCGAGCCGCAGCAGCATGTCGTGCATCGCGTCCATCGAGCGAGCGTGGCCAAGGTCGCCAAGCGACTGCAGCATCTCCTCTACTTCGGCGATCGCCTCCGGGTCGAGCAGCTCCCGCAGGTCGGCATCGCCCATCAGCTCTCGCAGCTGCTCCTGGTCGATCGACAGAGCCTGCGCACGCCGCTCGGCAAGCGGTGCATCGCCGTCGTAGATATAGTTCGCCACATAGGAAAACAGTAGAGAGGATGCGAAGGGTGATGGTGTCCGCGTGTCAGCCACGTGCACGCGGATCTGGCGCTTCTCTACGGCACGCAGTGTCTCAAGGAATGCGGGCATGTCGAAGACATCGCGCATACACTCGCGATATGCCTCAAGCAGCATGGGGAATGAACCGTAGCGCGAAGCGACGGCGAGTAAGTCATAGGCACGCTTGCGCTGCTGCCACAAGGGTGTGCGCCCCTGCGCACGCCGCCGGGGCAGCAGCAGTGCGCGGGCAGCACTTTCGCGGAACTTCGCAGCAAACAGCGCGGTTGCTCCCAACTGCCGCAGCACGTGGGTGGTTGCTTCTTCCGCGTCCAGCAGCAACATATCTGCATCGGGCGCCGTATCTGTTTCCGGAAAGCGCAGGACAAAGCCGTCATCCGCCCACATGGCTTCGACATCCGGACCGCCACTCGCACGGATCCTTCCCGTAACAGCCATGGCCCAGGGCGCATGCACGCGCGAGCCGAAGGGGGTAAGCACGCACACGCGCCAGTCACCCAGCTCGTCGCGTACCCGCTCGATAACGATGGTGCGGTCATCTGGCACCACGCTGGTGGCAATCTCCTGGTCAGCCAGAAAGCGTAGAAGGTTCTCGGCAGCTTTTGCTTCCAGATCGTGCTCGCGCACCAGCCGGGTCAGTGCCACATTGTGCGGCAGGGCACGCAGCTCGCGGATGAGCGTGCCTATGCGGCGCCCAAACTCGAGCGGCCGGCCGGCATTGTCACCATGCCAGAACGGCATCTTGCCAGGCTCACCTGGCGCGGGCGAAACGAGCACCTTGTCATGCGTAATCTCGTCGATACGCCAGGTGCTGGCGCCCAGAATAAAAGTATCGCCATTGCGACTTTCGAAGACCATCTCCTCGTCGAGCTCACCCACGCGTATAGGCTTCTTTTCGGTTCCCGACAGGAACACGCCATAGAGACCACGGTCCGGAATCGTGCCGCCATTCAGAATCGCAAGACCCTTCGCACCCTGGCGCGGGGTGACCAGGTTGGTCAATCGATCCCAGGTAACACGCGGGCGCAGCTCGGCAAACTCATCGGAGGGATAGCGCCCGGCAAGTAAGTCGAGAACCCCTTCAAACGCGCCACGTGATAACTCGGCATAGGGAGCAGCAGCGCGAACAATCGCGAACAACGCGTCGACGTGCAGCCCCGGCGAACGCTCTTCGTCTATCTCGGCTTTAAGCTTCTTGGTTTTCCTGGATTCTTGATCGCGCAGCGCAAGCGAAGGCGGCTGCGCAACAATGGCGACCATCTGCTGGGCGAGAACATCGAGCGGATTGCGCAGAAAGCGCGTCGACTCCACCAGCCCCTCGTGCATAGCGCGAGTGACAGCGGCGCAGGCTACCAGGTCGGCCCGGTACTTGGGGAAGATGATGCCTTCACTTGCGGCGCCGACAGAGTGGCCGGCGCGGCCAATACGCTGCATGCCACTGGCGACCGAGGGCGGCGCCTCGATCTGGATGACCAGGTCGATGGAGCCCATATCTATGCCAAGTTCAAGCGACGAGGTGGCGACCAGCGCCTTGATCTTGCCGGCCTTGAGTAACTCCTCTATCTCAGAGCGCTGCGGTGCGGCGAGCGAACCATGGTGCGCCCTGGCGATGTTTTCTTCTGCTAACTCGTTCAATGCGCCGGCAAGCCGCTCTGCGATACGGCGGCTGTTGACGAAGATAAGTGTCGATGTGCGCTCGCGCACGATCTCCAGCAGCCGCGGGTGGATTGCACTCCAGATAGAAGTACGCTTGGGGCCCTGCGATGCCGCACCGCTGGGCAGCTCCTGTACTTCGCCGAGCCGCGCCATATCTTCGACCGGCACCTCGATCTTCAGCTCGAGGCGCTTCAGCTCACTGGCCTTGATGATCGTGACAGGCCGATAGCGGGCGGCGCTGTCCGCGGCACCCGGCGATTCAGTAATCACGAGGGGCGCGGCCTGCGGCGTCGCCACGGCGAGTTCGTCGGTGACCGCCTCCGGCTCGCTGGTCCACTCGCGTTCGCTTTCCAGGCGCAGATCAGCAGCTGCTTCGGCCAGCGGCAGGGCAGCTGAATTACTTTCCTCACGCGGCAGAGCGCCGGCCAAGAAGTGCGCAACCTCCTCCAGCGGCCGCTGTGTCGCGGACAGGCCGATGCGCTGCAGCGGGCGCCCACTGTAAGCGCTCGTAATGGCCTCGAGTCGCTCAAGCGAGAGCGCCATGTGCGCTCCGCGCTTGGTAGGGACCAGCGCATGGATCTCGTCGATGATCACTGTTTCTACTGTCTTCAGCGACTCGGCGGAGTCGGAAGTAAGCAGCAGGTAGAGCGACTCAGGCGTGGTGATGAGGATCTCGCCCGGGTGCCGGCGAAAGCGCGCCCGGTCACGCTGCGACGTGTCGCCGGTACGGATCGCGATCTCGGGCAGGTGCACGGCAACGCCGCGCTGACGCGCCATGTTCGTCATGCCGGCGAGGGGCGAGCGCAGGTTGCGCTCAACGTCGACCGCGAGCGCCTTCAGCGGACTGATGTAGATCACCTTGCAGCCGCCGCTTTCCCGCGGCTTGCGTCGAGCTTTCCCCGTGGGCTGCTCAGCCGGCGCAGGCGGTTGCGCCCGCGCGTCGCTCAGCATGATGCGGTCCAGGCACCATAGAAATGCTGTCAGCGTTTTGCCGGTGCCAGTTGGTGCCAGAATCAAGGTACTTTCCCCGCGCGCGATTGCCGGCCACCCCAGGCGCTGGGGCGATGTGGGCTTCTCGAAGACAGCGCGGAACCAGTCTGCGGTGACCGGGTGAAAGAGCGCCAGCGCTGCATCGCTTTCCCCCGCTTCCTGCTCCAGGGCAGGCACAGGCGGGGGCAACTTTGCTTCCTCGGCGACGGCTTCACGAACTGGTTTCTTCATAATAAGTAGCGTGCCCGCAGGAGGGACGGCCCCCGTGCAAACCGTTATAGGATGCCGGGCCGGGAAAAACAATGCGTAGCTGGGAGTGATCCGGCGAAAGTGTAGATTGACCATCGACAGGCAGGGCTGAGGCACTTGCGGGAGCCATGCCGGGCGGGTAGCCTCAAGCGCAGCATGGTACCTACCGCTCTTGCACTCGCCACTTTGTTTACGGAGGCGCAGTCCGCTGCCGCGCATGCCTATGCGCCTTACTCCCGCTTTCGCGTGGGCGCGGCGCTGTTGTTCGATGATGCGGCTGTTGTGACGGGCTGCAATGTCGAGAACGCCTCCTATGGACTGTCCAGTTGTGCGGAGCGCAATGCACTGTTCCGCGCCATCAGCGAGCAGGGGCACGCCCGTCGCATCACGGCCATCGCTGTCGCCAACCTGAACGAAGCAGCGAGCCCGCCGTGTGGTGCGTGCCGCCAGGTGCTGAGCGAGTTTGTAACGCCGGACGCACTGGTCATCTTCCCCGGAGTGAGTGGATTGGCGCTGGCAGCGCTGGCCTTTCGCGACCTGCTGCCCCACGGCTTTCAGCTGAGTACAGCAGCTCGGCTGGTCACCAAGGAGCCGAAGCGGCTATGAAGCAGTGCTGATGCACATGGTCGACATGATCGCGAAGACGCGCGATGGCCGCGCCCTGGGATCAGAGGAGATCCAGTTCCTGGTCGCAGGTGCTGCGGACGGCTCGATCCCCGAAGCGGAGCTGGCGGCGTGGCTGATGGCCGTGTGCTGGCGCGGGTTAAGCGCAGGGGAGCTGGCAGCGTTGACCGAAGCGATGCGGTGCTCGGGCGAGACCTTCGATGGCCGGGTCGCGGGGGCGGACGGGGTGCGGAGACGCACGGTCGATAAGCATTCAACGGGCGGTGTGGGCGACAAGACATCGCTGCTGGTGGCGCCGATCGCGGCCGCAGCCGGGCTGCTCGAACCGATGATCAGCGGGCGGGCGCTGGCGCATACCGGCGGCACACTCGACAAACTGGAGTCGATCCCCGGCTTCCGGACAGCGCTTTCGCTTGCGGAGATGCAGGCGGCGCTCGCCCGGACCGGCGCCTGCCTGGTGGGGCAGACCGCAGCGCTGGTCCCGGCGGATCGCACCCTCTATGCCCTGCGCGACCGTACCGCGACGGTCGAGAGTCCGTACCTTATCTGCGCGTCCATCATGAGCAAGAAGCTGGCGGCGGGGCTTGACGCACTGGTGCTCGACGTGAAAACAGGCTCCGGCGCACTGCTGCGCGATGCAGACGAGGCTCGCTTCCTGGCCGGGCTGATGGTCGAGACCGGGAATCGCTGTGGCACGCGTACGGTGGCACTGCTGACCGACATGAGCCAGCCGCTGGGCGCGAGCGCCGGCAACTGGCTGGAGGTAGCAGAGTGCTGCGCGCTGCTGCAAGGCGAGCGGGCAGCGATGAGCGAGGACTTGCGAACACTGTCGCTCGAGCTGGCAGGCTGGATGCTGTTCCTCGGAGAGGCGGCGCCTAGCCTTGAGACTGGACGCCAGCGAGCTGCCGACCTGCTAGAAAACGGCGCAGCCTGGCAGAGCTTCCGCGCGATTGTGGCAGCCCAGGGCGGCGACCTGCGGGTGCTCGATGCGTCGGCCACGCACCACCGTCCCGGCCCGCAAGCGGTCTTCCCGGCATCGCGCACAGGGTACCTGAACGGGATCGACACGGCCGCGGTTGGCTGGGCGGTGCAGCGGCTGGGCGCGGCAGCTGACCCACATGCCGGCTTGCAAGTGCACGCCAAGCTGGGGCACAGGGTGGAACGAGGCGCGCCGGTGTACACGCTGTTCGCGGCAGATGCCTCGCTCTTCGCGGAGCCGCTCGCGCTGCTGCAGGCCGCCGTGACAATCAGCGAGGACCGAGTGGAGCCGCCCCCGCTGCTCGGCGAGGTCATCCGCTGAAGGTCCAGGTCTTGCCCCGGAGAAAAAAGCCGCGCGCGTGGCCCGCAGCCGCGCAGGCGGTCTTGCACCTAGCGATTTCCCCGTATTCTGAGGAGCAAGAGGAACCGCATTGGGACGCTTTACCGGGATACTTGGCCTCCTGACCATGCTGCTGCTGGCCTGGATTTTCTCTACCGACCGGCGAAGGATTCGCTGGCGGACCGTGTTCTGGGGCCTGGGCTTACAGTTCTGCTTCGCTTTCATCGTGCTGCGGTCTGCGTGGGGGCAGCGTGTCATCGGCGCAGCCGGCGCAGGGGTGAACACGTTGCTCGGCTACGCCTTTGCCGGCTCCTCCATCGTCTTCGGCAAGCTGGGCGAGCAGCATTCGTCCTTCGGCGCGATCTTCGCCTTCCAGGTGCTGCCGACCATCATCTTCATCTCGGCCCTGTTCTCCGCGCTGTACGCGCTGGGTGTCATGCAGGTCGTCATCCGCATCTTTGCCCGGCTGATGCAGCTCACGCTGCGGGTCTCCGGCGCCGAGAGCCTCAACGTCGCGGCCTCGGTATTCATGGGCCAGACGGAGGCCCCGTTGACGATCCGTCCATTCCTGCCCGGGGCCACCCGTTCCGAGCTCATGACGATCATGACCAGCGGCATGGCTCACGTTTCGGGCGGCATCATGGCCGCGTACATCCTCTACGGCATCGAGGCAAAGCACCTGCTGGCGGCAGTCATCATGACCGCTCCCGGAACCATCCTGATCTCGAAAATGCTGGTGCCCGAGACCGAGACTTCGGCAACCGAGGGTGTGGTGCACATGCCCAGGGACGAGGTGCATGCCGGGGAGAACCTGCTGGGCGCGATCGCGCGAGGCACCATCGATGGCGGCCAGCTGGCCTTCAACGTCGCCATCATGCTGATCTCGTTCCTGGCGCTGATTGCCATGGTGAATGGCTGTTTTGGGTGGGCGCACAATCACGTGGCATGGTTCCCGCGCACCCTGGACACGGTCATCGGCGTTGTTTTCGCACCCATCGCGTGGCTGATCGGTATTCCGTGGCATAGCGCACGCCTGGTCGGCAACCTGCTGGGGACGCGCATGGTCATCAACGAGCTGGTGGCCTATTCGCTGCTCGGCGCGCAGAAAACATCGCTGGATCCCCGCTCGTTCACCATTGCAACCTTCGCGCTGTGCGGCTTCGCGAACCTGTCTTCGATCGGCATCCAGATCGGCGGCATCGGCGCGCTGGCCCCCACGCGGCGCAATGAGCTGGCACGGCTGGGCATCCGCGCGATGCTGGCCGGTACCATGGCGAACCTCATGTCCGCCTCGATCGTCGGTATGCTTCTCCAGTAAGCGGGCGGCTCGCAGACGTTAGACTAGGGCCACGCATGAGCTTGTCTCAACAAGTAGACCAGGAAGCGAGCCCGCCCGAAGCGAACCAGGGCCGCCGGACGGCAGATGAGGCGGACGCACTCAGCGAAGCGGCTGCTTTTCTCCGCGCGCAGCTGCACGAAGCCGCCGCCGCCCGCATTGCCATCGTTCTCGGTTCGGGGCTCGGCGCCTTCGCCAGGCAGCTGGCTTCCCCCCTGGAGCTTACCTACGGCCAGATCCCGCACTTCCCTGTTTCCGGGGTCGAAGGCCACGCGGGTCGGCTGATCGCAGGGCGCTTGCGCGGCGTTCCGGTCATCGTGCTGCAGGGCCGCGTGCATGCGTACGAGGGCTACGCTGCCCACGAGATTGTCTTCGCCGTCCGCACCCTGGCCCTGCTGGGCGTCAAAGTGCTGATCCTGACCAATGCTGCCGGGGGCATACGGCTTGACCTGCGCCAGGGACAGCTGGTCCTGATCTCGGACCATATCAACCTGTCCGGGCTGAACCCGGCTGCCGG
Source organism: uncultured Acidobacteriaceae bacterium (assembly GCA_964243175.1). Classification (GTDB taxonomy): domain Bacteria; phylum Acidobacteriota; class Terriglobia; order Terriglobales; family Acidobacteriaceae; genus EB88. The sequence continues at coordinate 6,165 of CAXTEW010000015.1, read as the reverse complement.
GCCGTTGCTTCGCGGCAGTGCCCGCTTCTTTGACATGTCCGAGGCATATTCCCGGCCGCTGCGCGAGCTGGCGCATGCAGCCGCGGCTGCTATCGGCAGCTATATCAGTGAAGGCGTGTACGTCAGCGTGCTCGGCCCCAGCTTTGAAACGCCGGCGGAGATCCGTGCGTTTCGCATGATGGGCGCGGACCTGGTCGGCATGTCGACGACGCTTGAAACCATCGCTGCCCGCCAGGCCGGTATGGACGTGCTGGGCATTTCGTGCGTGACCAACATGGCTGCCGGCGTTGACCCTCACCCGCTCAGCCATGAAGAAGTGATGGAGGTCGGGCGTGGCGTCGAGCGGCAGCTCGCTGCTTTGCTGGCCGGGATCGTGCCACGGGCCGTGGCCTACCTTGAGCATCCGCCGGAGCTGAACCTGCTGGACGGCGTAGAAGAGGAGTTCGGCATAGACCCCGAAGCAGACACGGATTTCGGCTCGGATCTGGGCCTCGATGCGGCCCTTGAAACAGACGTGGACCCATCCCGGGACATGGGTTCAGAAGATGACGCACCCGCGGAACTGGGAGGGGAGGAGTGAGCATCGAGTCACAAGCGAGAGGCCCCATGTTGCTGCTGATCGCCGGGGCATCCGGATCCGGCAAGACGACGCTGGCTGAAGAGCTCGCCCGCGAACTGGAGGGGACGCACTTCCACATGGATCACTACTACCGCGACTTGGCGCACATGGCCCCGGCAGAGCGAGCCGGGCAGAACTTTGACCACCCTGACCAGATCGAGCATGAGTTGTTACTGGAGCAGCTGCGGGAGCTGGCCGCGGGCCACGCTGTGTACCGGCCCTGCTACGACTTTGTGGCGCATACCCGCATACCCGGCCGGACAGAGGAGGTGCGCGAGCCCCACGTGCTGCTCATCGACGGCATCTTTGCCCTGCACTGGCCGGCGATCCGGGCTCTGGCGGCGCTCTCGATCTACGTCGACACGCCGGATGCGCTCTGCTATGAGCGTCGATTGCGCCGCGATGTACGCGAGCGGGGGCGCAGTCCGGAGCAGGTCGCCGCACACTATGCCGCCACTGTGCGGCCGATGGCCGAGCGCTTCGTCCGGCCTTCCGCGCAGTGGGCCGACCTGGTCGTCGATGGCACCTCGTCGCTCGACTGGTCGGTCGAACAGGTCCTTGGTACCCTGCGCACCCGCGGGCTGCTTTCGAGCCAGGAAGAGGAACTGGAGCAGGAAGAGCCGCTTGGTTTCTCCTGAAATTTGCCGTGGCGAAAATGGCTGTCGGGCGCCAGGGCAGGCGCGCCCATCCAACCAGCGGTGCCAGCATGAACAAAGATCAGTTAAAGGAGCAATGACTTGGCGAACTACGTAGTACTCGGCGCCTACGGCGGGGTCGGCGCCGCGCTGGCGCGCAGCCTGGCGGGGAAGGGCGACCGGGTGCTGCTCGCCGGGCGTGACGCTGCCCGCTTGAGCGCGCTCGCGGCCGAGCTGCAGGCGCCCCATGTGCTGGCCGACGCGACCGACAGCCCTTCGATCGAGGCCGCCATCGCCGAAGGTGCTCGCCTTTTTGGCTCGCTCGACGGGGTGGCAAACTGCTTCGGCTCGCTGCTGCTGAAGCCGGGCCACGTCACGACCGACGCCGAGTTGGAATCGGTGCTGGCGATTAACCTGAAGAGCGCCTTCGCCGCGATGCGGGGGGCGGCACGGTCCATCCCGGGCGCAGGGTCGGTGGTCTTCGTTTCCAGCGCTGCTGCCCGCATCGGGCTGGTCAATCACGAGGCTATTGCCGCGGCGAAAGCAGGGGTGCAGGGCCTTGCGCTGGCGGCGGCTGCAACCTACGCGAAGCGGGGATTGCGCTTCAACTGTGTCGCGCCCGGGCTGACCGATACGCCACTCACGGCGCGGATCATCGGCTCGGAGGTAGCGTCAAAAGCATCCCTGAACATGCATGCGCTCGGCCGCTTCGGCAAGGCAGAGGAGATTGCCTCGGCGATCGCTTTCCTGCTGGACCCGGCGCAGGGCTGGATTACCGGGCAGGTGCTTGGTGTCGATGGGGGCTTGAGTTCTGTGTGGAGTCGCGGCGGCAACTAACGTTTGCCGGGTCTTGTTGTTGCTGCACCTGCTTGGTCTTGCCGGGAGGGAAAAGCAGATCCTTCGGCTTCGCTCAGGATGACATCGAGTTTGTTGCAGGCCACAGCCGCGCAGCCGCTCAGGGCTGCGCGTAGTAGCCATCGCGGGTGCGGGCGACCAGGCCGGGCCTGTCTACCTTGACGTCGACGTGGTGGTACTCGTTCGGCTGGTCGGCAGGCAGGGGATGAAAGTGCAGCTCGTAGTAAGCGTCAGTATCCGCAAGGCACTGCTGCAGCAACTGCACGACGCCGCTCGAGTTCAGCGCCAGTCCGCCGCTTTGCTCCGCGAGCACCTGCAAAGACAGGTCACCCAGCTGGGTCTGCCCAGGCTTGCTGACACCCTTTTCAAATTCCTGGTAGTAAAAGACGCGTCCGACGCCCTCTGACGGCCCCAGCGAGTCGATCGCATACAGCGTGATGTTCGCCTGGCGCATGCGGTTCGACATGCTGACAACGCTCGAGAAAATCTGCTGCTGCTGCCGGTTGTCGAGCATGATGCGCGGACCGGACAGGATAGGCCAGCCGGGTGAGATCCACAGCACCATCTTGCGGCCGGGACGGTCTGTTTCGTGCGAGGTGACCAGGTCGAGCGCCTTGAGCGAAAGCTGCAGGCGATCTTCACCGCCGTATTGGGAGTCGCGTCGTATGTCTCGCAGGCCGATGGAGTCCTTCTTCAGCGCCTCCGCCAGCACGTTGCCGTCGGTCATAAAGTTACCCTGGATCTGCGTGGCCGTGTCTGTGAAGATCACGAGCGCGGTGGGATGGGCGAGTTTGCCGCCATTGGCGCGCAGGAACTTGTCCAACTGGTCTCGCTCATAGGCGAGCCGGTCATAGGAGACATTGACCGCGTCAAGAACGAGCACCACCTCCGCCGGCGCCACATTGCCGCTGATCGCGCGGAACGAGGTAAGCGCCTGGGGTGACTTGTTATCGAGAAGTGTGAAGTCCTGCTGGCGCAGCTCGGCGACCGGGGGTCCGGATTTCGGCGTGACCACGACGTTGAGAACCATGTCCTGCGCGGCACCGTGACTTAGCGGCGCGGGCTGCTGGGCCAGGGCGACAGGCAGGGAGATCAGGGAGGCAAGAACAGCACAGCAGGAGCGGACGTTCAAAAGCATTGGGACCTCGAGAGCGTACTGGAGGGCGGAACCGCGGGCAAACGTACGCGGCTAGCCTACAGCAGAGACGAGTGAGGTGGCTTGCAAGTTCCTTGCACGCTCACCAACAGACCGCCTGCCCGGCTGAAGGGCACTGGCGTGCATTTCTTCGGGCCCGAAACAGAGCCTAGCCGTGGGTCTCCGGGACCGGGTCGGCGCTCCTGGTCCACGCAGCATAGATCATGTCGCGGAGTTCGCTGGCGCCGGCTGCCAGGCGCTGCTCGGTGAACTGCTTGCCCGCGGGCGTACCCATACCGGCGAAGCCGCCTGCCTTCTCGAGCGCATACGTCTGGTCGGTAAAGGAGGCCGTGTGGCGGAGGTAAGCCAGGTAATCGGTCCACTCATCCCCGACCGGCGCGACCGAAGCCAGCAGTGGCTGCACATCCGCCGGCTTGATCGCCGCCGCGACATAGACTGTTTCGAACAGCGAGTGGATGTGGTGATCGGTCGTGTAGCCATTCGGGTTCGTCTTCTCGACCCAGCCGTTGTAGTCGCGGCTGACATGCAGCGGCTGCGAGCCGTCACCGACATAATGGCCCAGCCAGCCGGCATAAAACAGGACGGCCGCTTCCTCGGGCCGGGTGTCCTCATGCTTCGCCAGCGCCTCGCGATAGTCGCGGAAACCCGCTTTCAGCCGCTGCCATACCTCTTCTGTTTCCCACGGCTGCATGCCCACCTTTTCAGGCGTCTCGACCGCAGCCTGGTCAGGGTGCGCTTCGCGGTATTTGGTCAGCTCCACGATGAAGTCGTAGCGACGGCGGGGCAGCGGGCCCACGACGTCCGCGTATTCCAGGTCGATGAAATGGTCCGGCGCCTGCACGGCGCTCAGCTCGGGCTCGGCCGGGGAGCGCCAGCGGTCGGGCTCGGGGCCCAGGTACTCGATCTCGTTCAAGGCTGCGGGCGTGGTCAGAAAAGCAGGGACATCGGCTGGAAGCGCCTGGGCGGCGAGCCGGTTGATCATGCGATGGCCATCAGACCCCCAGCCAAAGCATGGTCCTGTAGAGGCACAAGCCAGGGCAAGCAGCGCGGCAGCGCGAAAGGGGGTAGTTCGCTTGGAGAGAAAGGTCATGTGCAGGCTCTTTTTTGATGAAGACTACTTAGATCGCGAGTATAGCTGCTGGGTGTTTGCGCCCGGATGAACAATCCCCGCCGGGTACGTGTATGAGTGCGGCAGGGCAAACCGCCTGCGCGGCTGGCGGCCACTTCATGGCGGGTGTTCGCTTGATGTGCGTCGAAGACATGGCAGGAAGTGCCCTCCAGCCGCGCAGGCGGCCTGCTTGTGTGTGGCTGACCCAGTCTGTGTGGACAGCTGTAGCGGCGCAGACAGAACTTTGCGGGGGTCTCGCGCGTCCAAACAATCGATGCCTCCCCCTCGTCTGCTCGCCCTCTCCGCACCCGTCGCTGCCCTGCTGGCCACAGCCACCATGCTGGTGGCGCAGGCTCCTGCGAGTTCCCCGGCCGCTGCTGCCACGCAGGCCCCAGGGGCCAACAGCGCGGCCGCGCCGCAGACGACGCTGTCGGTCAACGCCCGGCTGGTCAACCTGCCCGTCGTCGTACGCGACAAGAAAGGAAAGCTTGTCCCCGGGCTCACCAAGGATGACTTCACGCTGACCGAAGATGGCCGCACGGAAACGATCCGCTACTTCTCGCTCGACACCAACCTGCCCCTGACGCTTGCGCTCAACGTGGATACCAGCGGCAGCATGCGCGATGCGCTCGACACCGAGCGCACGGCCAGCCAGAGCTTTCTGGACGACATGGTCGCGCGGCCTGAAGACCGGGCAGCCCTGCTGCACTTCGATCGCGAGGTCGAGTTGCTGGAAGACCTCACGTCCTCCAAGCCCAAGCTGAACGAGGCGCTAAACCAGCTGGGGCCAACACCTGCCGATACCTCCGACTCAGGCAGCAGCGGCGCGCACCGTGGCGGCACACAGCTGTACGACTCGATCTACCTGTCGGCGAATGACCTGCTGCGGAAGCAGACCGGGCGCAAGGCCATCGTGGTGCTGAGCGATGGCGAGGACCGGGGCAGCAAGGAGTCGCTGCAGTCTGCGGTCGAGGCGGCCCAGAAGGCTGAAGCCGAGGTGTACACGATTTACTTCAAGGGTGAGGAGCACGGCTACGCGAGCAGCAACCCTGGAACTGGCGGGGGCGGCCGCCGCGGAGGCATGGGCTACCCGGGCGGTGGCGGCATGGGGTATCCGGGAGGCGGGGGCATGGGTTATCCGGGCGGTGGCCGACGACCCAGTCAGCAGCCCAGCGGCGAGCCGCACGTGGACGGCAAGAAAATTATGGAACAGATCGCGGATGAGACTGGCGGACGCTTCTTCGAGGCCAAGAAGAAGGAGAACTTCGACGAAATCTACAAGCAGATCGCCGAAGAGCTGCGCCAGCAGTACCTGCTCGGCTACACGCCGGACGCGGCCAGCGAAGGCGAGGGTTTCCATCGCGTGCTGCTCGTGACCAGGAAGAAGGACCTGTTTGTGCAGACGCGTACCGGGTACTACGGTAGTGGCGTGAGCGGTGCGCCGGCGAAGGCGAGCGGGAACTAGGGGTCGCGCGACCGTGTTTGCCCAGTGGGCTACGCCGGTCGTCAGCGCCGGCCGCCGGCTGATGCGCCCCACTTTTTCAGGGTCATCCTGAGCGCAGCGCAGCGGAGTCGAAGGACCTGCGGTTGAGGTTGAGCGGTCGCGCCACACTGCTCGCCCTGGCCTTCATGCGGGGCATCCTGCCACTACAGGGTCATCCTGAGCGTAGCGCAGCGGAGTCGAAAGACCTGCGGTTGTCTCTCCACGCGGCCATGGCGAGCGCATTGACGATCATTGTCATCCTGAGCGTAGCCGAAGGATCTGCTTCTTCCTTATGTAGATCACTAGCCA
>CAXTEW010000014.1:0-21955 GCA_964243175.1 uncultured Acidobacteriaceae bacterium | reverse complement strand
TTAGCGACAAGAGCAACGGCGCCAGCATTTACTACACGCTCGATGGAACAACCCCCACCGCGGCTTCGTCCCTTTACTCTGGTCCGATCACCATCGGCAACGCGGGTGTCACCACGCTGAATGCTGTGGCGATCGCGAATGGCGCTCCGGCCAGCCCGGTGGCTACAGCGACGTTTACGCTTGATTTCGCAGCAGGCTACCAGCCCGCCTACAGCTGGAAGAACGTGCAAATTGTTGGCGGCGGTTTCGTTGACGGACTCTTCTTCCATCCCAAGGCAAAGGGCCTGATGTATGCCCGCACCGATGTTGGCGGCGCTTACCGCTGGAACAACGTCGCTGGCGGCGACTCGCAGTGGGTGCCCCTGCAGGACTTCGTCGGCCGCTTCGATTCCGGATACAACCTGGGCGTTGAAAGCCTGGCGCTTGATCCGAACGACCCCACACGGCTCTATCTCGCAGTGGGCGAGTACACGGAAAGCTATGGCACCAATGGCTACATCTTCGAGTCAAGCGATATGGGCAAGACCTTCACCGAGGTTGCGCTGCCTTTCAAGAATGGCTCGAATGACAATGGCCGCTTCGCGGGCGAGCGCTTGTCAGTCGATCCCACGAATGGAAAACATATCTACTTCGGAACTAATGACAATGGGCTGTATCAATCAACCGATCAGGGCGCGACCTTTACTCCGGTCGCCGGCTTCCCTGTCACCGGAACCACAGGCACCTCCTACGATCCCGGCGCCGGCGTCATCTTCGAGGATTTTCTAACGACCAGTGGCACGGCAAATAACGCTACCAAGACGATCTACTACGGCGTGTCTGATCCAACGACGGGCTTGTATGTCTCGAATGATGGCGGTCAGACGTTTGCTGCTGTCGCTGGCCAGCCGACGGGCTACTATCCCAACGCAAGCGCATTCGACCCGAGCAATCGCTACCTCTATGTCAGCTACGGCCGGCAGGCGAATTACGCTGCCAATGGAACTTCGACGCCGTGCACTGCCGGCTGCACCAGCATAGGACCAGGTGGCGTGAACGACGGCCAGATATGGCGCTATACTCTGCCAACCAGCCAGAATGCAGCGGGTACCTGGACCAACATCACACCGCCGTTGATTGCGGGGGAGACGGCCTCGCAGGTGGCTAACAATCATTACGGCTACAGCAGCGTAACGATTGATCCGAGTCATCCGGATACAGTCATGACGACAACGCTGAACAAGTACTATCCACCGCCGTACGACGATGTTTTCCGTTCGCTCGATGATGGACAGACGTGGGTCAACTACGGCACCAACATCAAGCGGGACGGGTCGCTGTCGCCGTGGATCAACTTCGGCCAGGCCAACCCTGACGGTGGTAACTGGCTGAACCACCTAGTCGTCGATCCATTCAACTCGGACCACATCATGTATGGCGACGGCCAGACCATCTGGCAGACGACCGATGCGACCGCGGTCGATGGTGCGCCAAAGACGGCGGGTGTAACATCGCCGGGTAATGCGACCAACTGGTCGATCGGCGCACTCGGCGTCGAAGAAGCAGTGGTGCTCGGCCTTGCCAGCCCACCCTCTGGGCCGGCACATCTGCTGAGCGTGATGTATGACCTAGGTGGCTTTACCCACACCACGCTGACGCAGTCGCTCAAGGCCCAGCAGAATCCGCAGCTGACCAATGGCACCGGTATTGACTACGCGGGGCAGGCACCCCTCAACGTCTCGCGCGTAGGCGATAACACGAATGCACAAGGATCAGGCACGACCATTCAGCGGGAAGCCTTCTCCTCTGACGGCGGACTCACCTGGACGCCATCGGCCTCGCTGCCGACGAACCCAGCCACGGGAGCAGCCATCACCACGGGTGACGGAACAATCGCTGTCGCAGCCGATGGATCAAACCTCGTGTGGGCGCCGAACGACCCCGGCGTTCCTGCCAACTACTCCACTGACCATGGCGCCACGTGGCATGCAGCGGCCGGCGCGCCAGCGCAGATCAACCAGGGGTATAACCGCACAACGGTGGCTGCGGATCGTGTGAACCCGAAGAAGTTCTATCTCTTCAGCCCCCAGTCCGCTGCCAGCAATGATGGAGTTGCTTACGTCTATGTTTCGATCGACGGCGGCATGAGCTTCGCCATCGCTTCCCAGCTGACGAACCAGTACGATACCGGTTTCTTTGTATCGCCGGCGGCCGAGGGCGATGTGTGGACAACCTCCTACAACGGGATCAACCACTCCCTTGATTCGGGCGCCACCTTCACCACGGTGCTCGGCTACCCCAACACGGCGTACGTCATGGGCTTTGGCGCAGCGGCACCGGGCCAAACGTACCCAGCGCTGTACATGATCGGGCAGGTCAGTACGGACACTGACTGTGTTGCAACGAGCGATGTCACTGACGGCTTCACCAAGTCGACCAGCTGTATCTACCGGTCGATTGATGAAGGTAAGACATTTGTTCGTATCAATGACTTTGCTCATCAGTACAGCAGTCCGAACTACATCGTGGGTGATCCGCGCGTCTTTGGCAGGCTGTATCTCGGCACGCCCGGTCGCGGCATCATTGAAGGTGACTCGCCAAACTAACCCGCATGTGTGGAGACGGGAAGGGGCCAGGCGATCAAAGCCTGGCCCCTTTTCATTTCCGGTGCGGCAAAGCATCAGCGGCTGGCTCTGCTAGGCTCGAGCGTATGGGATGCAGTGACCTGCTCGGCAATGGCGGTACGGTGCGGCTGCTGCGCGAAAGCCTCGCCTCTGGCCGGTTGCCGCATGCCATCCTGCTGAGCGGGCCGGCTGGTGTGGGCAAGTACACGCTCGCGCTGATGATTGCGCAGGCTGCGAACTGCCTGCAGCCGCCGCTGAGTGCTGATGGGCTGCCAGACTTCTGCGGCACCTGTTCGAACTGCACCCGCATCGCCGCGGCAGCACCGCTCAGTGCGCGAGTTGATGAGGCAGTGGCAGCGCGCGAGGATCTACGCGACGCGGACAAAAAGGAAACCCGCATCCTGGTGCAGACGCACCCAGATGTGCTGGTCGTCCCGCCGGACCCGCCGCAGTTGCTGATCAAGATGGGGCAGGTACGCACGGTGATCCGCGAGATCTACCGTGTCCCGGCCGAGGCGAAGCGCTCGTTCTACATCTTCACCAGCTCCTCCTTCATGAAGGAGGCAGCCAATTCCCTGTTGAAGGTTCTGGAGGAGCCGCCGGCACACGCCACCCTCATCCTGCTTTCCCGCAATCCCCAGGAACTGCTGCCAACCATCCGCTCTCGGGTGGCGGCCTTTTCGCTGGGCACCCTGCCACCGGAGCAGCTGGAGCCGCTGCTTGCTGCCCGCAGGCCAGAGTGGAAGGCTGCCGACCGCGCCCTGATCGCGCGGTTGAGTGATGGGGCGCCAGGCGCAGCTTTTTCGTTCGACCTCCCAACGTACCTGGAGGGCCGCACCGCTGCGCTGCTGCTGCTACGTACCGCACTCCTCGAGCCTGACTACAGCGCGCTCTTTCGCATGACCGAAGGTTTTCGCGCCGGCGCCGAGGGCCAGCAGAAAACCAGTGCCCTGCTCCGCTGCCTCATGAGCCTGCTGCGCGACCTGATGCTGCTCAAGGCTGGGCAGCCTGCTATGGTGCGCAACTTGGACCTTGTGCGAGAGCTCGGCTCACTGGCGGAGATGGCCAGCTTCGGGTGGATAGAAAGCGCCGTGCGGAGCGTCGATGAAGTGGAAACGGGCATGCGCCGCAACCTGCTGCGCTCCCTGTCGCTCGATGCCATGGCGGCTGCGCTGCGCCAGACAGGCGCCGCTGTATAAGTGGGCTCGTTGCGATGCTGCTCACTTAAGTAATCCTGGACAAGGGAAGATGAGCGTGAATCGCTTGGCTGCGGTTACTCTGCTCAGCTAGGATGATCCCAAGTAATCCATCTGACCCTCGGTCCGGCCCTGCTGCGCAAGGAGTTTTTGTCTCCTGCCTGTTTGCGCGGCCCAGGTGGGACAAACTGGCCATGGCGCAAGCGACGAAGCTCTTCGATTTACCGATTCATGCGCCTGCTCCGGCAGGTGGCACACTGCTGCCCCGCATACCCCCGCTACCTGTTGTCCCTCCGGCAGGGCCACAGGTTCCTGAAGCGCTGGGACCACGGAAGCTCGTCCGTCCCCAGCTGCCGGATCACCTGTCCCGGCCGGCTGCTGCTCCACGCCGGCTCCGCGGGAGTGCGCCTCTTGCCCGCCATGAGGGCCATGTTGCCGCGCCGCGCGGGACCGCTCCTGCTGCAAGCCAGGCGGAAGCCTTCTACTTCCAGAAGCAGATGCAGGCCCAGACTCCGATGGTCTTCGTGCTTGAAGATGGCGAGCAGGTCCGGGGCGTCCTCGAGTGGTTTGACCGGGATACGATCAAGGTACGCAACAGCACGCGCACCCTCATTTACAAGCACAGCATCAAGTACCTGTACAAGGCCGGTGAGGGCGCGCAGGCCTGATCGTCGCTAGATCTCTGGAAACCGTTTCGCCGCGTCGAGGTTTGCTCCGTAAGCTAGCGGGGCCGCGCCGCCTTGCGCAGCCGGTCGCAGAGAGCCATACCCAGGCCTGCGTCAGGTGGCAGCGGGCAGACAATCGTCGCTACCGCAGCATCGTCCAGGGCGCGAAGTCCCGCGAAGAGCGCGTGGGCCAGCTCATCCTCTCGGCCCCACTGGCCCCAGGCCTGCACCACGGTACCTGGGGGGATGCGTCGCAGCTGCCCCTCGGTAAGCAGGCGGTGCGGCAGCAACAATCCTGCGGCTTGATTGCCAGCCGGTGTTTCGCATGGAAGCAGGGCGCGGAGCAGCGCCTCGGCCTGGGCTGCTCCATGTTCCACCAGAACGAGCCGGGCGCGCGGTGCATAGTGTCGCAGCCCGAAACCAGGTGAGGGGAGCGATTCCTGGTCTGCTTCCTGAAGCGCGTCGTGAAGCGCTTCCTGGTCTGCGAGCACACCAGCCTCGTTCCCGTCACTTGGGTCGACTTCCTGTGCAGCGGGCAGTTGGTGTAGCACTACATGCGGCCACACGGCAGCGAGTTCTTCCAGCGTGATCGCGCCCGGTCTGTAGAGGATGCAGGGGTTTTCGCAGCAGTCGACCACGGTTGACTCCAGGCCATGTTCTGAAGAGCCGCCATCGAGAACAGCATCGATCCGGCCATCCAGATCCGCAAGCACATGTGCCGCGGTGGTGGGGCTTACGTGCCCGAACAGGTTTGCGCTCGGGGCCGCAATTGGTGTCGCAGCCGCACGGATAAGCGCCAGTGCCGCTGGATGCCGTGGCATACGGACACCTACGCGTGGCCTTCCTGCAGTCACCGCGTCCAGGATCGCCGCGGTCCGTGGCAGCAGCAGGGTCAGGGGCCCGGGCCAGAAACGATTGATCCACAGGCGCGCCGGCTCTGGCACTTGAGCGGCCACGACCGCGAGCATGGCAGCGTCCGCCACGTGCACGATCAAGGGGTCCCACGAGGGGCGGCGTTTAGCTACGAAGATTTTCTCGATGGCCGCGGGATCGAGCGCATTGGCACCCAGCCCGTACACGGTCTCCGTAGCAAAGGCAACGGTACCGCCCCGGCGCAGGATGGCGGCAGCCTGCTCGATCGCTGCTTCGGTTTGCTCGGGATGCGCGGGATCGGCGTACAGCCGGAGAGTAGTGCCGGGGTGCGGAAACGACTCTGCCATGCCCTTATTATGACGAAGGCCGCCCACACCAGCCCATCCGTATACTGGCCCTATGGATTCGGTCGAGATCGAAATCAAGTTCCGTGTACATGACGAGGCGGCCCTCGTAAGCAAGCTGACGGCGCTTGGGTTCAGCGAACAAACACCGCGCACCTTTGAGCAAAACCTGCTTTTTGATACCGCTGCGCACAGCCTGCGAGCCGCACGCTCCCTGCTGCGGATCCGTAAGTATGGAGCGCGCTGGTTCCTGACGCATAAGCGGCTACTCCCGAACCACGATCCCGCTGAACGCCACAAACACCGCCAGGAAAGTGAAACGCTTGTCGAGGATGGCGAGGTGCTCGCTATCATCTTCGAGCGCCTGGGTTTTCAGCGCACCTTTACGTACGAGAAGTGGCGCACCGAATTCACCGATGGCCATGGCCACTGCGTGATCGACGAAACACCCATCGGGCTCTTTGCGGAACTGGAAGGTCCGGAAGAGTGGATCGATCAGCAGACGCAGGCACTCGGGATCGATCCAGCAGACCTGCTGGTCCTGAGTTATGGGCGCCTCTTCGAAGCCTGGCGCGCGCACACCGGCAGTAAAGCGAGGCAGCTTACTTTTGCAGAGTGCGGCCACGCGGTGACACCTGTGTAGGCGGCGGCGCAGCACTTACTTGCCAGCAAGGAAGTCTGCAATGGCTGGAGCGACTTTGCTGATTTCACAGCCCGGCGCCATATGTCCGCAGTCTGATGTCAACACCAGGGTGGTCGCGTGGACCAGCTTTGCAAACGCAAGCGCGGGCATTGGATTGACCATGTGGTCCTGCTCGGCGCTGATGATGAGCATCTTCGCCTGCACCGCACGTGCCGCGGTAAAGATGTCGCCGCCATGCGCAACATCCATGCTAAGCATCGCCTGTAACTGTCGCAGATAGTCATTCGCGTCCATGGCTGTGTTGCTTTGCGTGCCGAGTTGCGTGAAGAATTGTGAGAAGCCGGTCCGTGTCGTGTGATCGACGCGGAACGCGGGCGTGGCGAGGTTCATCTGGTGCAGATAAGCGACCATCGGCAACGCGGGATTTTGCGTGTAGTGACCACCCATGTACGCGGGGTCTGTCTCGAGCGCCTGCTTCTCTGCCGACCATAGCAGCAGATCAGGCGAGGCAAGCTGTGGCGAGCCAACAATCGGAACCACCCTGTCCATCATCGTGGGCGCGTCGACAGCCCACTCGAAAGCCTGCATACCACCCATCGACTGACCCACGACTGCGTGCAGGTGAGCGAAGTGCAGCACGCTTGTGACGAGACGCTCTTCGGCACGAACGATGTCGCGCATTGTAAAAACGGGAAAGCTGGTTCCGTGCTGCACCGTGCTGTTTGAAGGCGAGGAGGATACGCCGTTTCCAAAGGGGTCGACCACGATGACGTAGTACTTACTGCTATCGACGAAGTACTGGGTCCCGGGGCCGACTAATGCACCGACGTCGCCGCTGCGCCCGGTGAACCACAGGGGGAACAGCACTGCATTGTCGTGTGCGGCATCAAGAGTGCCGAACGTACGGTAGCCAAGCCTGCAGGCTTTGATCGTTTCTCCACTGTCGAGTGCGCAGCTGCCGAGTTCGGCGTAGTGCAGCGGCGGTATCTGCTGGGCGCCTGCTCGCGCTGCGACAGCAAGCCCGATAGCAAGCAGTGACGCAGCAGCCCATCTCACGCTCGAGACTCTGCTGAGAGTGGTTGCTCGAGCTCCTGCGATTGCACCGGCTGCGTGCCCACGGTAAGCAGGGAAAAGTCGGCAATGCGTCCGAGTTCCTGCACAATCCAGCGCAACAGCGCGAGGCGGTTTGCGCGCACCGCGGGGTCCGGCACCATGACCATGGTTTGCTCAAAGAAGCGGTCGACATAGGGCCGCAGTGTTGCGATGGACGCAAGGGCCTGCGTGTAATTTCCTTCCGAGCGGAGCCTGTCCACTTCGGGAACCAAGGCTGCAACAGCATCGTGAAGCTGCCGCTCTGCATCTTCCCTCAGCAGCACTTTGTCGACAGGTGCATCGACCATCAGCTGCTTTTCCTCTGCCTGTCGCAGGATGTTCTTGGTGCGCTTCCACGCTGCGGCGATTGCGGCTAGATCGTCCGAGCCTCGTACCTGCGCCAATGCTTCACCACGCGCCTGCGCATCGGCAACAGTATCAAGATCAGCAGCGAGCACCGCGTCAACGGCGTCGGCAGACAATCGACAAACTTCACGAAGGTAGTAGCTCAGCCGCTCTGCAAGAAACGGCATCACCGCATGTGCCTCCGGCGTCCTGCTCTCGGGCGTCTCGAAAGCACAGCGCAGAAGCTCACGCAACGTCGCCGGGAAACCCGACACGGCAAGTATCTTGATGACGCCGTTCGCCGAACGTCGAAGCGCATATGGGTCGCGCGATCCACTGGGTGCGAGACCCTTGTTGAACAGGTCGACAATGGTGCCAATGCGATCGGCGAGCCCGAGTATCTGCCCTTCTCCGGTCGGCGGCGTAGGGTCGGTGATCGAGGCGGGCAGATACTGCGAGTAAATAGCCTGGGCCACAGCCTCGGCGTCGGGATCGGCGCTCGCGCCGCCGGCATACCGCACATAGAGCGCACCAACAATTCCCTGCAGTTCGGTAAACTCCTTCACCAGCTCTGTCGTCAGGTCTACTTTGGCGAGCGTGACAGCATGCTCGAGCACCTCTCGATTGAGGTGTCCACCCTGCCGCTCGACAATGTCTGCCAGCCTGCGGGCGATCGCGCGTGTCCGCTCTGTCTTCGCCGCGTAAGTGCCAAGGTCCTTGTGAAAGGTGACGGCCTGCAGCAGCTCCACGCGATCTTCCATCGAGATCCGCTGGTCGAAGTTCCAGAAGAACTGTGCATCGTTGAAGCGCGCGCGCAACACGCGTTCATTGCCGTGGCGGATCAGTGCTTCACCCGCTTCATCTGTAACCGTATTCAGCACAGTGACGAAGTGCGGCATCAGCTTACCCGATGCATCCTCGACGGCGAAGTATTTCTGGTGATCGCGCATCACCGTGACCAGGACTTCCTCAGGCAGCGCGAGATACTCGGACGCGAAACTGCCCAGCAGCGCCGCGGGCCACTCTGTGAGATGGGTGACTGTGTCGACAAGCTTTTCATCCTCGCGCCAGCGCGCTCCGGCGGTGAGGCGCGTGACCCGGTCGAGCGCCTTACGGATCGTGTGACGACGGGTTTCGACATCAGCCATCACGTGCGCGCCGAGCAGCGTTTCACGGTACGCTGCGGGGCTGGGGATGGGAACCGGCGCATCGCCGTGCAACACGCGATGCCCGCGCGAATGGTTCGCGGCGCGTGTGCCCGCGAACTCGAACGGCACCACTTCCTCGTCGAGCAGCGCGACTATCCACTGTAGCGGACGCACAAAACGCTCAGGCTTTCCGGCGCGCCAGTACATGGGCTTTGGCCAGGTGAGCGCGGCTATTTCTTTCGGCAACAGTTCAGCCAGCAGCTCGGCGGCAGTGCGCCCGGGCCGCAACACGTGCGCGCTCGCATACTCGCCCTTCGCAGTCGCAAGCGGCTTTAGATCAGTTACAGCCACGCCGGCTTTTTTTGCAAATGCGTGGGCGGCCGGAGTCGGTGTGCCTGCCTTGAAGGCAATGCCCCAGGCGGGTCCCGTTAATTCCTCCTGGGCATCCGCCTGCTTCGCCTGCACGCCTGTTACCAGGACAGCCAGTCGCCGCGGCGTTGAGTAGGTCGTGTACACAGACTCCGCAAGAGCAAGGCGCTCTCGATCCAGCAGGGCTTTCAGCCTTGCCCCGAGCTCCGCCTGGGCCCCGGCCAGCATCCGCGCCGGCACCTCTTCCAAACCAACCTCAAGTAGAAAATCAGCCATGCCTAACTTCTCTTTTCCATGTTGACCGGGGCCGCAATCGCTGCGTCTGCACCATGCCTGGACTGCGCTGCATAGGCGCGTGCCACGCCGACCACCAGCGTGCGGATCCTTGCCATAACAGCTACACGCTCAGTGACAGAGATAGCACCGCGTGCATCGAGCAGGTTGAAGAGGTGCGAGCACTTGAGGCATAACTCGTAGGCGGCAAGCACCGGGAAGCGGCGGAGGTCGAGTTCCTGGGCAGGCTTCGACGCTTCTTCACCCAGCAGGCGTTCGTGCTGCCGCGCATGCTCGCCCGCGAGTTTCTCCGCATCGCGGAAGCTCTGCAACAGGGCGCTGCACTCGGCTTCGTACAAGCGAAGATGCTCCCACAGCTTGTCGACTTCCGCGGCTTCAAAGCTGTAGACAGACAGCTGCAGTTCTTCTTCCAGGCGCATATCGCCGTAGGTGACCGCAGCCCCGGAATCCGGGTCGCGCGCCCACACAATGTCATAGATGGAATCCACATCCTGCAGGAAACCGGCAATGCGCTCCAGTCCGTAGGTTATCTCGCCCGTGATGGGATCAAGATCCATGCCGCCACACTGCTGAAAGTAGGTGAACTGGGTGATCTCGAGTCCATCGAGCATCACCTGCCAGCCCACACCCCAGGCGCCGCCGACCGGCCACTCCCAGTTATCTTCCTCGAACTTCAAATCATGCTCGCGGAGGTCAATGCCGATGGCTGCAAGCGAGGCGAGATACACCTCCTGCACGTTAGCTGGTGGCGGTTTCAGGATGACCTGGAACTGTGTGTGCTTGTACAGGCGATTTGGATTTTCGCCGTAGCGTCCATCCGCCGGGCGACGCGAGGGCTGCGCGTAGGCCAGCTTGACAGGTCGCGGCCCAAGCACCCGGAGAAAGGTTTCGGGCGACATGGTGCCGGCACCGACTTCCATGTCAAACGGTTGCTGCAGTACGCAGCCGCGCTCAGCCCAGAAGCTTTGCAGGCGAAAAAGCAGGTCCTGGAAGCTCAGCGGCAGCGGTCCGGGAAAGACAGGTAGGGAAGCAAGGGCCACTCAGGTTTCTTCCGCGGCAGATAGCGTCTGCCAAGGTATGAGTTTACCGGGGAATGGCGGATGCGCGAAGTTTCCCGGTATTTGCTGAACCGAAACGGCGCCGGCGACGTATACCCCATCGACCTGGCAGCGCCTGCGGCGCTGTACTTGACAAATGTCACCGCGCTTTGATGACAGGGTGCACTGAGAAAGCTGGGTCGCAACGCTCAGTATCAGGGACAAGGAAGGCGGCATGAGCATGAGTCTGGTTCTGTTTACGGCAAAGCGCGGCAGGCTGGCAGGGATCGTCCTGGCGGGGCTTCTTGGGCCCGGCGCAGCATGGGGGCAGAGTTGCACAGGCGGCATTCATGTGGAGGGGGTCGTGCTTGATCCAAATGGCTCCTCGCTCGCCGGCGCCACGGTCCGAGCCACGGATGGCCAACGTGCAACCACTGACGCTGGCGGCCACTTCACGCTGCCGTGCGTGCCAGTAGGCGAAGCGGCACTTACCGTGGAAGCGGCGGGGTTCGCAGTGCTTGCGAGTCCGCTTGCGCAGCCCGCCGGCGGCACGGCGCATGTCACGCTGCAGATGACGCTGGCACGGGTGGACACCGACGTGCAGGTGGGGGAGGACGCCACCGGGATCGATGCCGACCACGGGATTGGCACGCGCACGCTGAACAGCACCGACATCCAGCAGCTGGCTGACGATCCGGATGATTTTCAGCGACAGCTGCAGGTACTGGCCGCGACCAGCGGCGGTATTCCGAGCGGAGCCACCATCACCGTGGACGGCTTTCAGAATGGCAGTGCGCTGCCGCCAAAGAACTCCATCGCGTCGATTCGCGTGAATCCGGATATGTTTTCGTCTGAGTACGAAGATCCGCCATACGATGGCGGCCGCATCGAGATCTTTACCAAGCCGGGCATGGACACGATCCATGGCGCGATCTTCCTGACCGACAGCGATGGCAGCTTCAATGCGACCGACCCTTTCTCAACGACGGCAACGCCAGCCGGCAAGCGTCGCTATGGTTTCGAGCTCAGCGGGCCTGTCATCAAGAAGAAGAGCGACTACACCCTGGCGCTCGAGAAGCGCGATATCGACGAGTACAACGTGGTAAATGCGGTGACGCTGGACGCTGGCAACAATCCTGCGCCGCTGCACCAGACGGTCGCCGCACCCCAGCGCCTGTGGATCGCGTCTGCCCGCAGCGACTGGCAGATGTCCCCTTCTGACGTCCTCACCCTGTCCTTCTCCGCCAACGTCAACAACCTCGGCAACCAGGGCATCGGCGGCCTCACGCTGGTAGAAGCCGGCTACAGCAGCCATGTGAGCGAATACGATTTACGCCTCAGCAACATACAAACGGTAAACGCCAATCTGCTGCACGAGACTCATATCGGCTGGACCTGGAAGGACACCGCGCAGACGCCGCTCTCGACCGCGCCGGCGCTGCAGGTCGCCGGATACTTTACCGGGGGCGGCGCGACCAGCCAGTACTTGAATAATCGCGAGCGCGATCTCGAGATCGACGACGACCTGCTGCTGACGCGCGGCAAGCACTCCTGGAAGTTCGGAGCGCAGTCGATTGGGAAGTTTATCCATGACGATGACCCAGATACCTTTAATGGAGCCTACGTGTTTGGCGGCGGCAGCGCACCGGCGCTCGATGCGAATGGCAACGCTACCGGGGGAACGGTCAATATTGACGGGCTCGCGCAGTACACGCGCGCGCTCACCGGGCAGGCTGGCGGCGCGCCGACCACCTACCAGCTCACCACCGGGACGCCGCTCGTGCCGCTGACCCAGTGGCGACTGGGGCTGTACGCGCAGGACACGGTCAAGGTGGCACCGCGACTTACCGTCTCTGCCGGCCTCCGCTACATGCTGCAGACCACGCCCGGCAGCTTCGCAAACTTCGGACCGCGCGCTGGTCTGAGCTGGGCGCCGGACAAGAAAGAAAAAACAGTCATCCATCTTCGCGCCGGCTTTTTTACCGAGCCTGTCAGCCAAAACTTTGCCATCCAGGCCTACCGGCTGAATGGCACGCGCCAGCACGAGGCGCTGGTCTACTCGCCCAGCTTTAACACGCCGCTTGTTCCTGTCCCGGGCTCGCTCCAGGTCAGCACGGTCGAGCAGTTTCCCCGCAGCCTCGAGCAGACGCCGGCGTTCCAGCTGCAGGCTGGCGTCGAGCACGACTTCCCGCATCACTGGCATGGGCAGGCGAACCTGTTTTATGTCGCGGCTTACGATGACCTGCGCATGCGCAACATCAATGCGCCGCTGGTAAGTGACAGCAACGGGGTTGCGCCCGATCCGACCGCCGCCCTGCTGGCGCCGCGACCGATCACGCCAAACGAAAACATCCTCCAGTTTCAGAACTCCGGCCACCTGGATGGCAACGTCATCTTTCTTGGACTGGACCAGCACAGTTACAAACGCTTTGGCTTTTTCGCGGGCTACCTGCACTTTGACTTTCACGCCAATACCGGCCGTGGTGCCGTGTCCCCACAATCCAGCTATAGCGATGCTGGCGAACGCGCCCGGCCGGACTGGCAGAGGAATAACCAGGTGTTTGCTTTTGGCAATCTCAACCTGCCCCGCAAGGTTGTGCTCTCGACACAGATCGATGGCAATACGGGCACCCCGTACAACGTGACTACAGGCACAGACGCAAATGGCGACGGCATCTTTAATGACCGGCCGTCTTACACCTATGCAAGGCCGGCAGCTGCAAATGGTGTCTTCGCTACCCGCTTCGGCACGCTGAGCACCAACACCGTCAATGGCAATGTGCCGCGCAATCTCGGGACGATGCCGGGCCTCGTGCATATCGACATGAATGTCAGTCGAGCGTTCAAGCTGGGCTCGCAGAAAGCAGACAACGCGCGCACCCTGACGCTGAACGCACGCTCAGCCAACCTTCTGAACCACACCAACGTGACCGCTGTTGGCAGCATTGTTTCGTCGCCGACCTTTACGCAGTCGCTCGCTGCTGAAGCCGCGCGTCGTGTGGAGTTAGGCGCACGCTTCGCCTTCTAATTCGCTCGCCGCAACATAAACCCGCTGTACCTACCGGAGGAAATCCATGTTCCGACTAAGCGCTGCCTTGCCCCTGCTTGTTCTCGCCGCTACCTTGCCGGCACTCGCCCAGAGCGATGCCACGGCGCCAGTTCAGCCCGCGGTCGCCGGTGCGCCGCTGCTGCCGCCGGCTGGTCTTTACTACCAGTACTGGCCCATGCAGCTGGTGCAGTTCGTCGGGCCAGAGCTGCCGTATTCCATGATCGTGCTCTATGTCAATGATCGTGCCAAGGAGCCGATGTATGACGCGACACTTACCGAGCGGGCCGGCGGCAAGCGCATTCACTATGTCAACCAGCCGGCACTGGTCGCCGAGGATAAGGCAAAAGGGGAGGACGCATATCTCACACGCATGCAGCTGGATGGACCGTCTACGCCAGCCAAGGCGGCGCAGTATCTGCTCCGCTTCAACACGGAGAAAGGCGTCCCGGTACTCTGGCAGTTTGTACAACTTACAGATGCAAGCGACCAGGGCAGCGGCCTGTCGCCGATCGACGCGCCCATTCCCATCCTGTTGTTTCGCGAACAGGGCGCGCTGGCCGGTGAGGGTACCGCACTCAAGATAGGCGATGTCACCAGCAGCGCCGATGTGTGGAAAGAGTATGCGCAGCCACCGTACTTCGTTCCCTATCACGGGGCGTTGTCCACCGGGGTCCATATCTTGTCCATGGCGCCCGCGCACTCGGTCTGGAGTGGGACGCAGCCTGGCACACTGGCGGAAGGCGCTTCCTGGAAGCTGACCAGCGCCGCAGGCACGACGCTGGACGCGCATCTTGAATCACTTAAGGGCTCTGCAGCTACCGTGCGCTTGATTAGTGGGCTGCATGACACGGCGATCACGCTGGACGCGCAGCAGGGCGCCGCGGGGTGGAGCGTGAGCCGCGTACGCTGCGGCCCGGCAGATGCCAAGGCAGAGCACATGCTCACGCTTAACTTCTCCCCGGCACTTACACCAGGAACAGAAAGCAGGCTCGACATCCTCGCGGGTAAGAAAACAAAACTGGCTGCAGGCTCGGTTCGGACTGCCGCAGGTGAGGATGGCGCCACGATAGAAACATGGCTGCTTAGCTCGCCCGACTCGCTCAAAGGTAAGACAGCAGCAGCAACCACAAACCTGCAGCACTAGTACCCGGACGGGTATCCGGAGCTCGCTACCTGCCGGCACCGCCGAGAGCAGAAACAACTGCATGGGTGACATCGGCGAACAGGTGGTCGCGGTCCTCTTCGGACGCCGGAGAACCATAAAGGTAGGCGGCTACAACAACGGTATGTCCACTGGGCCATGTAAGCAGGCCGATGTCGTTGTAAGCCGCCGTGTTTCCCTGCACCGTCGACGAGGTACCCGTCTTATCGGCAAAACGGACATTCGCCGGCAGGCCGCCCCGCAAACGGCGTGTGAATGTTTGTGCGTACATCTGCTGCAGCAGAAACTGCGTCGATGCAGGGGAAAGCAGCTGCCGCGTCCATAGCTTTTCGAGAAAGATCCCTGCGGCTGCAGGCGTGCTGCGGTTGCGCGGGTCTGCCATAAATTCGTCATACCCTCCACGCAGACGTCGCGCCCGCTGCGCCGCAGTCTCCGCGGCAGGCGGCACGGTTCCCCCGCCGAGATTGTCAAACTCCCTGCCGACGCTTCGCTCATCCTCATCCACGTGCATGCCGGCGATACCTTTCCCCCGGAGATAAGTCGTCACCGCTGCGGGTCCACCAAGCAGCTTGATCAGTGCGTCGACCGCCGTGTTGTCGCTTTCGCCCACGGCGGCTGTGAGCAGCTGGCGCACCGTGAAGCTCATTGTCTCGCCGCGGAAGTGGTCGCCGATCGATGGAACGGCGGACCCTGGCTCTACGTCTGCCCGGTGCAGAGTCACCCCCTGCTCCAGGGAAAGAGCGCCCGCATCCACGCGGGCCAGGACGGCTGCTGCAACAGGAGCCTTGAACATGCTCATCATGGGAAACTGCTGCTGCGCATGCACACCCCACGTAGCGCCATCGGCAAGATCTTCGACGAAGATGCCGAAGGTTGCAGGCGCGGCACGTCGCGCGATCGTGTCGAGCCTGCTTTGCAGGGCAGCAGCGGTTTTGCTCTCCGAGCGTTGTCGTTGTGGTTGCGCATGTGTGCACGGCGCCGACAAGACGAGTAGGAGGGGCAGGCAGGTCAGCAGGGGGGTGCGGCCGAAAGGCAGGTTCATGTTTCCATCATTGCTATACAGCGACCCTCGCCGATCGATTTCTCGATGGCGGTTCCTGGTTGGTCAACTGGCGCGCAGCGAAACGCACCACGGTTTCGCGCAGGCGCGGCCAGCCTTGCAGCGAAGAAAAGGAGGAGCCTGGGCCCCTCCTTTTCCTTTCCCATACGGGTTCCATGCAGCGCTGAGACTAGTTGTGCAGCTCGCCTGTGCGCAGCGTTCCGCCAACCGCCGGCTCCATACCAGGCTTGAGTACGACCTTGATGCAGCCATCCTTCTTGTCGCGGAAGGTCTTGTACATCTCTGGCCCCTCATCCAGCGACACGGTGTGCGTGATGATGGCACCAGGGTTGATCTCGCCATTTTCGATTCGCTGCAGCAAGGGCGCGAGATAGCGCTGCACATGGGTCTGACCGGTTTTGATGGTGAGCCCCTTGTTCATGGCCGCGCCAAAAGGCACGTTGTCAATGAAGCCTGTGTACACGCCCGGCACCGAGATCGTACCGGCCTTGCGGCAGGCCATGATCGCGTCACGCAGCACAGACGGGCGATCTGTTTCGAGCTTCAGCTTGGTCTTGACGTTGTCCCATTTCTCAAGCAGGGTGCCCGCATGCGCCTCGGCACCAACCGCGTCGATGCAGCGGTCCGGTCCCCGGCCCTTGGTCATTTCCCGCAGGCTGTCGAGCGTATTTTCACCGTGCAGACCGATCACCTCGGCCCGGCCCAGGTCACGCGCCATCGCCAACCGCTCTGGCACACGATCGATCGCAATCACGCGGCCTGCGCCGAGCATCCAGGCACTCTGGATGGCGAACTGACCTACCGGTCCGCAGCCCCAGACGGCAACCGTATCCCCGGGCTCGATTTGCGCATTCTCCGCCGCCATGTAACCGGTGGGGAAGATGTCCGAGAGGAAGAGGACCTGCTCATCGGGAAGCGTGTCCGGCACCTTGATCGGGCCGACGTCGGCATGGGGAACGCGCAGAAACTCGGCCTGCCCGCCTGCGTAGCCGCCCAGCATGTGCGAGAAGCCGAACAACCCTGATGGCGAGTGGCCCATGGCGGCTTCCGCTATCTTGTGGTTCGGGTTGGTGTTGTCGCAACAGGAGAAGAAAGTCTTTTCGCAGAAGAAGCAGTGGCCGCACGCAATGGTAAACGGCACTACCACACGATCGCCGACCTTCAGTTTCGTCACCGCGCTGCCGACCGCAACCACTACGCCCATCGGCTCATGGCCCAGGATGTCGCCAGACTCCATCGTGGGCATGTAGCCGTCATACAGGTGCAGGTCCGAGCCGCAGATCGCCGTCGCCGTGATCTGCACAACGGCGTCTGTTGGCTCCACAATCGATGGATCCGGGACCCTGTCTATGCGTACATCTTCCTTGCCGTGCCAAACCAGTGCCTTCATGTAAGGACTCTCGCTTTCGTTGGTCTTCGCCTAGTTGGATGCGTGTTTGACCACACGCTTGCAGACCTGTTTTTGTGACAGCAGCCCGCGAGGAGCGATCCGCCCTCAGCCGCCCAGCTTGCGCAGCACCTGCACGCTCGAAAGGCGCTGCTCGCCGTGCCGTTCGAGCGATTGCATGGCAAAGCGGCGCAGATCGGCTGCCCTTTGACGCGGCCACGCTTCCTCGGCAAACTGCTCAGCCGGCGCATGAAACAGCTGCTCCCCCAGTGCGCGCGAGGCCGGCGAAAGTGTCAGCGCGCCGGGCCGGCGATGCTCCGCACAGAAAAGACCATCCGCATCCAGCTGCCAGAACGCAGCGCCGTCGGGTGCAAAGGGCCGGGAGCAGAGGGTGCAGCGTCCCGTATCCGGCATCCAGCCCATCAGCCGCACCATCCACAGGGCAAAGTAAGTGACGGGCATCCAGACGCGCCCGACGTGTGTTTGCTCCAGCACATGCAGCAGCAGGCGAAAGGTCGCGTCCTGCGGGTCATTGTCGGGCAGCATTTCGTCGAGCACCTCGGTGTAGAAGGCGAGCGCGGCGGCGCGGGGGTAGTCCGTCGGTTCGGCGAGCGGCGAGCGCAGGATCTCAAACGAGTCGAGCCGCACCAGCTCCTGGCGCGGGCGGGTGGCGTACTGCGCCCGGACATGCGTCATGGGCTCGAGCGCCCCGCCAAAGCGCCGCCGCGATTTCGCGGCAGATTTCGCGACACCCTTAATCTTGCCTGCGTCGCGGGTCAACAGCGACACGATCTGGTCTGCCTCGCGGATCGGCCAGCTCCGCAGAACAACCGCTTCACTCTTGTAATCCGTAGAGCACTCCTTCCTCGGCTCCTTACCAGATCAATCTTGAAACTCGCCTGGAGGCGGAGGACACCATGATGGCGCACACATTCTCCAGTACGATGCGGCTGTCCTCGCGGCGTCTTCTTCACAGCTTGTAACAGCATTTCTTTTAAGCTCCGGCTCGCGCAGAATCCAGATGTCGTTGCGCCTACAGTTTCAAGGATTCGCCACCGCTTTGCCGGACCCGGCGCGTCCACAACTCGCTCGCGCCGGGTCGCTATAAGCACCTCTAATCGCGCGCATGACTTCTGTTTATTCTCATAGGCAAGCGAAAGGCTGGAATGTAGGCTGTCTGGAGAGCACCCTTGCCAGGCGGCTTCGCCACTTCCTCTGCCAGCATCCCGCGCGGATCCTGTGCTGCGGGAACGCCGGAACGGGTCCACAGGAGATAGATATTGAACGATCTACGTAACTTCCTTTCGCTTCCCTACGCTGCGCTCGAAGAGTTGAACCTTGAGGCCAAGGAGGATCGCAGCAAGCGTGTTGCGCCGGAAAAAATCCGCGAAAAGCGTCTGGCATACCTCAAGGCGGAGGACGGCATCAAGGCGGTCACCGTGCTCTTCAGCGACCTGGAAGGCCGCATGCACATGCTCGACTACGACAAGAAGTTCCTCATTTCGAGTTATGACAACCTGACCTTCGATGGCTCGTCCATCCGCGGCTTTACCGCACAGCGAGAGAGCGATCTTCGTCTCGGCATCGACTGGGCGGCCTTCTACTGGCCACCGGCTGACGTGTTTGGGCCCGGCAAGGTGCTGGTCTTCGGCGAGGTGATCGATAAGCAGGGCAAGCCGTACTCGGGCGATCTGCGCGGGGTACTGAAGAGCTTTGCCCAGGAACAGTTCGATAAGGAAGGCTACACGCTCAACGCCGCGAACGAGATCGAAGGTTTCCTCTTTCAGGGTCGCGATGCGGAGCGCAACTTCCACCGCAACCTGCGCTTTGACTATGTCAACCAGGGCGGCTACTACCATTCGCTGCCGGGCGATCCGCTACGCGAGTTCATCGACCGTGCCGCGGAAGTGCAGCGAGCCATGGGGTTTGAAAACGAGAAGGACCATCCCGAGGTCGCGCCTGCGCAGTTTGAAATCAACTACTCCTACTCCGAGGTCGTCACGGCAGCCGACCAGATCCAGCTCTACAAGCTGATCTGCCGGCAGGTCGCGCAGCAGCTTGGCATGACCGCATCCTTTCTGCCGAAGCCTGTGGTCGGCGTGAACGGCAGCGGCATGCACACCAATGTCTCTATCACTAAGGGGGGCAAGAACCTCTTCTGGGATGGCGCCGGCGAAGAGAAGCTTTCCTCGATGGCGTGGAGCTTCATCGACCGCATCCTGACCCACGGCAACGATCTTTGCCTGATCCTGAACTCGAGCGTGAATGCCTACCGCCGGCTCGATCCGCACTTCGAAGCGCCTAACCAGATCAAGGCCTCTGCAACCGATCGCGGCTCCATGGTGCGGGTACCCATCGGCAACGAGAAGAGCGCGCGCGTGGAAGTACGTTCTGTTGCGCCCGACTCGAATCCCTACCTCGCGCTTTACTGCATCTTCAAGTCAGGGCTGCATGGCCGCACCGCGCAGATCGAGAACCTGCGCCAGGCCGAGCGCTACCTCCCGGATAACATCTACACGGCGATTGAGAACTTCCGCTCGGCCGAGTGGACGACCGAACTGCTGGGCGCGGATGTGAAAGATCGCTTCGCTGATCTAAAGCAGGGCTCCGCGGACCGCTGTGCGCGGCTGTTGGGTACTTTTGTCAAATCGCCCGAGGTCCAGTTCCACCACGAGGTGTACAACCAGAACCTGTGGAACGAGTTCTAGGAGCGGGTCGATCCTGCGAAAGCCGCGCGTCTCTGCGCGGCTTTTCTGTTTCCAGAGAGCATGGGTGACGCTGCTCGGCGCCGGTACGAAAAGCAGATCCTTCGACTACGCTCAGGATGACCCATCTTCGCCAGGATGATATGCGAGGCTGTGCCGCCCGGCGGCCTCATTGTTCTTGGCGGTTGACGGCAAGTGTCAAAAGTAAACGCCAGCCCCCATAGCTGAGTACAGGCCACTGGCGACATACGCGTTTATCGTTACTTTCGGCTGCCGCTCCACTCCAGATACGTGCGCCAGTCGCCTTGACCCGGCATGTGCATCTGAAACCTGCCAGCCAACACGCCTGCCGCGAGTTCATAGGAAAGCCTGAACTGTGGTCCCGGTCCGGGCGCCGACAGAAACGTGACACTCGTCGGCGTTGGCGTGGAGACATCGTAGTGAATGACGTGGCCTTCGTTGTCGAAGTAGTCGGCTTTCAGTGCGGCGCCCGGAGCATCCTGAAAGACATACAGCAAATCTGAATGCGCACAGTCGAAGGTTAGCAGGAGCTTTGCAATTCGGATCATTCGTCCCGTGACGAGCCAGAATATGACCATCCAGCTCCCGGCCGAATGAGTACTTTCCAGCCACTTTGATCGCCGCGTTGTTCTGCACGTTCGCGTCCCACGTGCCCTCAAGAAAAGCCAGCGATCTAAAAGGGTCGGCCGCGGCTGCGTTCGATGGCGCTTGAGCAATAAGCGGCAGGCAGGACAGCACCATTGCGACGGCATAGCACACCATCTTCATTACACTTCTCCTCTCGTCCCTGCTGTGAAACCGCGCATCCGCTGCTCAATTTCCTCAGCAGAAAGGACTTCCTGAACCTGGTTGAGCGCCCACACATGGCCGAACGGATCGCGCAGCCATCCATAGCGATCTCCCCAGAACATCGTCGTGGGAGGTAGAGCGGGACTACCTCCTTCATCAACGGCCTTCTTGAACGCCGCGTCCACGTCTGGAACTGAAACCTGAAAGACGCAGGTTGCCCCGCCGAGAGACTCAGGGGCTGCCACCAGGTCACCCTCGACACGGCGCTGCTGATGAGCAGGCTCTTCTGAAGAGACTTGTACGAGAGAATCCCAGAGCTTCAAGTGCAGGTGCTCCCCACCACCGCTCGGCGAGAGAGATCGGTAGAGAACAGTGGCTCCAAACGCTCGCTCATAGAAGGCCAGTGCTTCGGCTGCATCGCGGACAACCAGATGCGGCACGATCACTCCTGATGGTGGAACGGACCCTTTAACGGCCATGCTTTCCGCCTGTCTTTTTGACAGGCATACCGGTGCCTTCCTGCTCTCCAACAAGCGCCCAGGCATGTCCAGCGGGATCGAAAAAGTGCTTGTAGTTGCTTGACCATTCGAAGACCACCCGCAAGGGTCGGCCCGTCAGCTTGTAGATCTGCTCCGTTCCAACCTTTTCAGAAGTCACGAGGTCGGCTTCTTTCAGTTCTCGCAAGTGCTGGGAGACGGCCGGCTGCGTCATCGCGAATGCGGTCGTCAGCTCTTTGACCGAGCAATCAGATTCGGACAGCAGAGAGATGATCTTGCGCCGTGCGGGATGCGCGATGGCCTTAAACACAACATCGGGTGAAGTCATAGTACGAGACTACATAAGCATTTGCTTATCAACAAGCGGTATGACGACAACGCGTTCTTGTGAGCTGACCTGTGCCGCGGCGGCGCGAATGAGTGCTGCCGTGAGGTCGCATGAGCACAACCTGCGATAGCGTGAGGGGAGGAGCTCAGGTTTGGATTGCGCAAAACAGAGGTTCGCGTAAGTCAAGCCAGCCAACCTTACTTCAGCACTTGTGTTGCGAGAGGTCGTGACTAACGATTCTTGACTAGCCAGTTGTTACGTGACGGACCATTGACTCAAGATTTGTGACGTCCGGCGAAAGGAAGCCC
The DNA here is from genome assembly GCA_964243175.1 of uncultured Acidobacteriaceae bacterium. GTDB lineage: Bacteria > Acidobacteriota > Terriglobia > Terriglobales > Acidobacteriaceae > EB88. Next base: position 40 of record CAXTEW010000014.1, on the reverse strand, counting down.
TTGTGGCGACAACGAAAAGCCGCGCCCGATCGGGCGCGGC
>CAXTEW010000013.1:0-22055 GCA_964243175.1 uncultured Acidobacteriaceae bacterium | reverse complement strand
CAAGCCGAAAACTCAATCTGCTTCCGGCTTAGTTCTACGGGGCGGGTCATAAACCAGAGAATCGCAGTTATGAACGGTTGAAGGTCCGGGGGCACGTCACAGCCTTGCACCCTATTCTTCCCCCGGTTCTCTGGCTGACCTGCTGCTCCAGCACGAGGCAGCACGGAGAGGCAAGCGCCGATACAGGGTTGCAGAAGCCCTGCGCAAGGGTCACTTGCCTCTCCACACACCGCCCACACCGCGCGAGAAGGCTGCTGTCGCCCATAGGCAGAATGTTGCCTATGAGCGACGCACAATCAGACGACGCACCCGCATAGTTGTCCTACCAACACACAAGCAATCCATCGCCCCACTGTTTCACTCCTTTACTGCCTGTTGCTTCTCGTACCGCGGACATCGTCCCTGCCCACCTTTTTTCGGCATCTTTAGCGCGACCCTCATCTTGTGTTTCTGTGTCAGGCCAGCCGCCGGAAGACGTGTGTCCGGATTACAGGAGGCATCCCTTGCAGTACTCTGTACTCGACACAACGTTGCAACATGCCTCTGAGGCGCGCGGTGCCGCCAGGACGTTTGCATCGCTCGGCGACCTCCCATCGATCCGTGCCATTGAGACAGCACTCGATCTGCTGTCCGGTCTTGTCTCCTTTGCAGTCGTTTACTTCGCATTACAAGGGCTGTCTACCGGTTACGCGTTGCACCATCCTGTGCGTCATGTGGCTGCCGCCGGTCTAGTCTTTTCCTTTATCGCAGTGCTGCTTCTTGATCGCAGCGGTGCTTACCGGGCAAGCGGCGGCCTTCTGCAGGTGCGTGAAACAGCCTGCGTTCTTGAGGCTGCCACGCTTAGCCTCTTCCTGGTGCTGCCCACATTTGCACTGCTCGGCGACTGGCGCTGGGAGCTCTTGTTCTCTGTCGAAATCCCAACCCTTGCACTGTGCCTCGTTGTTGAAAAGCACCTGCTCTACACCTGCCTCGGTGCCATGCGCAAGCGCGGCTACGGGCTGCGGCGCGTCTTGATCTATGGCAGCGGCAGCACGGCAAAAATGCTCTACTCCGCCCTGGCACGCTCGCCCAAGCTTGGATTATTACCGGTCGCCATCATCGACAATGGCAGCGGCAGCGATGGGCTTCGCGTCCATGAGAGTGCCTACCGCAAGGGCCGCTTCCTGGTCAGCATGGCCGCCGCCTTTAAGGCCTCGCTGATCCGCGCCCACCACACAGATATTGTGCTGGTGGTCGACACGCCTAAGTCGGAGCAGGAACTGCAGGTCATTCTCGAGGAGAGCAGGAAAGCAAACGCGACCGTTGTCTTTGCCGCCGGATCAAAGATCACCGACCCTTGCGCACTGGATTACATCGACCTCGATGGACAGCTTGTCTACGGTGTCCACAAGCTGCGCAGCAAGCCTTTTCACGGCTACGCATCGCGGGTTCTTGACATCCTAGTAAGTTGCACGGCGATCGTTCTCCTCGCGCCGCTCCTGTTCTTGATCTACCTCATGGTCAAGCTGGATACACCCGGTCCTGTCTTCTTCCAACAGTCGCGCATCGGCAAAGACGGCCAACCATTCACCATCTTCAAGTACCGCACCATGTTCTGGGCGTCCTGCGGGAGCAGTACCAGCCCGGCCCAATCGTCCGACCCGCGTATCACCCGCAGCGGAAAACTGCTGCGCAAGACCAGCCTTGATGAACTGCCGCAGCTTATCAACATAGTGCGGGGACAGATGGCGCTGGTTGGGCCTAGGCCGGAGATGCCGTTCATCGTGGCCACCTATTCCGCGACCCAGCGCCAGCGCCTTGCCGTCCGTCCTGGGCTCACGGGGCTATGGCAGATGAGTGCGGATCGGTGTTACCCGATCCACGAAAACCTTCACTACGACCTGTACTACCTCAAGCACCGGTCTGTGTATATGGATGTCGCGATACTGCTGCACACCGTTTTGTTCGCGATGAACGGCACCTGATCGCCGGTGCGCAGGGAGTAAGTCGACCGCTTCGTAAATTCAAGGAGGGTATATGAGCATAGCCATCGTGACAGGTTCAGCCGGACTGATCGGCTCGGAAGCATCGCGGCATTTCGCAGAACTGGGCATGACCGTCATCGGCATCGAGAATGACATGCGTGCCGTGTTCTTCGGAGCAGACGCCTCCACGGCGCAGACCGGCGAAGGTCTCAAGCGCACTCTGCCCAACTACACGCAGTACGCCGTAGATATCCGCGACAGGGATGCGGTATTCGCTATCTTCTCGCAGTATGGCCATGACATCGCGGTCGTGGTGCACACGGCCGCACAGCCCTCCCATGACTGGGCCGCGCGCGATCCGTTTACTGATTTCGGCGTCAATGCTGTGGGTACCCTCACCATGCTGGAGGCGACGCGCAAGCATGCACCCGAAGCCGTGTTCATCTTCACATCGACCAACAAAGTCTACGGTGATACCCCTAACCGCCTGCCGCTGCGCGAGTGTGACACGCGCTGGGAGATCGATCCCGCGCACCCCTATGCCGCAGGCATCCGCGAGGATATGTCGATCGACACATCGATGCACTCTGTCTTCGGGGCGTCGAAAGTAGCTGCCGACGTCATGGTGCAGGAGTATGGGCGATACTTCGGGATGCGCACCGCCTGCTTTCGCGGCGGCTGCCTTACGGGGCCGGCTCACTCCGGCACGCAGTTACACGGCTTTCTTGCCTACCTGATGAAGTGCTGTGTCACTGAGACCCCCTACGATGTCTTCGGCTACAAAGGGAAGCAGGTGCGGGATAACATCCACAGCTACGACCTGATCCAGGCATTCGATGCCTTCTTCCGCGATCCACGCAGCGGCGAAGTGTATAACATCGGCGGCGGCCGCTACAGCAACTGCTCCATGCTGGAGGCCATTGCGCTTTGCGAACAGATCAGCGGAAAGCCCATGCGCTGGAAGTACAAGGAAGGCAACCGGGCCGGCGATCATATCTGGTGGATCGGCGACTTATCCAAGTTCCAGTCCCACTACCCGTCCTGGAAGCAGAAGTACAACGTCGCTGGCATCCTGCGCGAGAGTTACGAGTGCAATGCAGAGCGCTGGCTGGCGAGCAGGCAGGTTGAGGTGAGCGCATGACAGATCTTGGGAAGAAGCCTGTAGTTGGGATCATGGTCGACGTCATTGATTACGAGGGCGCGCTGGAACGGATCAAGATCGCGGCGACAGAGCGGCAGTCGATGGCGGTCTCGGCGCTTGCTGTCCACGGCATCATGACGGGTGTGCAGGATGCCGAGCAGAAGTACCGACTCAACTCCTTCGATCTCATCGTGCCGGACGGCCAGCCTGTCCGCTGGGCCCTCAACCTCTTCTACAAGGCGCGCCTGCGGGACAGGGTATATGGACCGGAACTTACCATGCGCACGCTGCGCATGGCTGAGCAGGAACAGCTGAGCGTCTACTTCTACGGTTCCACTGAGAAGATGCTGGCCAGGCTGACGGGCCGCGTCCGCACGCTGTTTCCGAAGTTGATGATCGCTGGACAGCAGCCATCCCGCTTCCGGCCGGTGGATGCAGTCGAGCAGCGGCAGATCGCCGAGGAGATCCATGCCGCCGGCGCCAGTATAGTGTTTATCGGGCTGGGCTGCCCACGGCAGGAAGTCTTCGCTTTTGAAATGCGGCAGCTCCTGCCGATGCCTCTCATTGCAGTCGGCGCCGCCTTTGCCTTCATCGCAGGGGAGCTCGCACAGGCCCCACCCAGGATGCAGCGCTACGGACTGGAATGGCTCTTCCGCCTGTCACGAGAGCCTCGCCGCTTGTGGCGGCGCTACCTCTACCTGAACCCCTACTACGGCTTTCTGTTACTGGGCCAAGGTCTCGGTATGCGGTTTTCCACCCACGGGATCAAGCCATCATCCTCGGTCGGTCACGCCTGATCCGGCATTCGCGCCAGAGCGAGGTCACCGCGGTCAACTATCCGCGCCTTGTAAGTCGATCAACCCAACAAGTAGATCGACACGGCAAAATGGCCGAAATGGTAGATAGACCCGGAAATACATAGAAAGACAGACCGAACGGATAGCTAGACACTTAGACACTCAGAAGGGAAAACATATGCGCTCTCTTGTAACTGGTGGTGCCGGCTTCCTCGGTTCGCACCTGTGCGACGCACTTCTCGGAAGGGGCCACTCTGTGGTCTGCGTGGATAATCTCCGCACCGGCACCATGAGAAATATCGCGCACCTGACGGATCATCCGAGCTTCCAGTTCGTACAGCAGGATATCTGCACTCCCTTTGATCCGGGGCCGATGGACTTCATCTATCACCTGGCCTCGCCGGCCAGCCCGTTTGACTATCTGCAGTACGGGATTGAAACGCTCGAAACAGGGTCGATCGGCACCAGGAACGTTCTGGACCTCGCAGTTCGCTACAACGCTGGCTACCTGGTCACGTCGACTTCAGAGTGTTACGGCGACCCGCTTGAGCACCCGCAGGTTGAGGCCTACTGGGGCAATGTCAATCCGGTCGGGCCGCGTTCTGTCTACGACGAAGCCAAGCGCTTTACCGAGGCCATGACCATGGCGTATCACCGCTACCGTGGAGTCGATACGCACATCGTCAGGATCTTTAACACCTACGGGCCCCGCCTCCAGCCTCGCGATGGGCGGGTCATTTCGACCCTGCTGCGACAGGCGCTCGACGGCGAAGACTTGACGATCTTCGGCGACGGCTCGCAGACGCGCAGCTTCTGCTACGTCAGCGACCAGATAGACGGCATCCTCCGCCTGGCTTCCTCGCGCGAAGCCATGCCGGTCAACATCGGCAATCCCGTGGAGTTCACGATTCTTGAATGTGCCGAGTTAGTGCTGGAGTTGACCGGGTCCTCCGGCCAGCTGGTGTATCTGCCCCTGCCCCAGGACGATCCCAAGCAGCGGCGGCCTGATATCTCAAAAGCGAAAGCTCTGCTGGGGTGGGAACCCAGGACCGACCTGCGTACCGGTCTGCAGATGACCATCGCGTCGATCCAGTCCGCTGCTGCCGCTGCACCTCTGGGGCGCGTACCCTTGCTCAGCGCGCAGGCGGCAGGCAGGCTCCAGGCAGGGTCGGCGCTGTAGATCAAAATCGCGGGATAGGTGCAGCAGTCAACAAGATCGTGTCAGTCGCGCGCGATGACTTACGAACCGGCAAGCAAGATCGAATGCAACGGTCGACTGTGGAACCATCCTTACGCAAATGCAAAGGACACCGAAGCCATGGTCAGGACAGGGATGCACCGGCTTCCCGGGCAAAGCAGGCAGCTAACCGTCGAGGTGCCGCAGCGGGCGGAGGGTTCCCCTCCCGACGCGGCAATTACCTGCCGCTTCGGGATGCGCCTTCGGCATCTCCGTACAGAAAGGAAGTTGACGCAGCTCCGGATGGCGATTGACTTTGGCATCGATCGCAGTTACATCAGCGACGTCGAACGGGGGAGGAAATCGATCTCGCTTCCTACCCTGGAAATTATCGCTCTCGGCTTGAACCTCTCCTTGTCGGAGCTTCTCGAAGACTTGTAAGCTGCCCGTCTTCGGGTGCGCGCGTTTGCAAAGGGATTCCGCTTCGTGTCAGTGCTGCACAGGACGAGCCGGGCTACATGAGCCTGCCGGCCGCCACAGAGAAAGAAAACAGGAGAGCAACGATGAAGATAGCAGTGATCGGCGCTGGATATGTTGGGCTCGTTTCGGCTGTATGTTTTGCGGAGCTCGGCCACGAGGTCATGGCGGTAGATAACGATGCGCGCAAGGTAGAGCTGCTCAGGGGTGGACAGGTCCCGATCTATGAGGCGCTCCTGCCAGAGTTGCTCGCGCGTCACCATGGCCGGCTGCTCAGCTTCTCGAGCAGCGTGCACGAAGCAGCATCCTTCGCAGACGTCGTCTTTATCTGCGTCGGTACGCCGCCTTCGCACACTGGCGACGCAGACTTATCCTATGTGGAGGCCGTTGCTCGGGAGCTTGCTCCAACTCTCGACCGGCACAAGGTCATCGTCGAAAAGAGCACCGTGCCGGTCGGTACCTGCGAAGCAGTCCGCAGAACGCTGATGCTCCATGGCGCCAGCCAGGAGGATTTCAGTGTCGCCTCGAACCCGGAGTTTCTGCGTGAAGGCACCGCGATCACAGATTTTCTGTACCCAGACCGCATCCTGCTCGGCGTCGGCGACGAACGCAGCAGAACAACGCTGGAAGCCATCTATGCTCCGCTGCTGAACGGCAGTTATCACCGCAAGGAAGATGCAGTGCCCGGTACCCTCGCGCAGCCGGTCAAGCTCATCGTCTCCAGCGTCAAGAGTGCAGAGCTGATCAAGCATGCCTCCAATGCATTTCTCGCCCTTAAGATCTCTTACATCAATGCTGTCGCCACTGTATGTGAGCGGGTGGGGGCCGACGTGCGGCAGGTGTCAGAAGGGATCGGCAGCGATTCGCGAATCGGTCCTCGCTTCCTGAATCCGGGCATCGGCTACGGCGGCTCCTGCTTCCCCAAGGATGTGCTGGCCTTCTGCTCCGTCGCCGGCCAGGTCGGCTATGACTTCGGGCTGCTGAAACAGGTCATGGCGATCAATGAAGAGCAGAAAGCGCAATTCATCGCGAAGATCAGAGGCGCTCTCTGGACCCTGCGCGGTAAGCGCCTGGCCGTTCTGGGCCTCGCGTTCAAGGGCGGTACTGACGATGTGCGCGACTCCCCCGCGATGGAGATCATCGAGAAATTGCATGCAGAAGGCGCCCAGATTGTTGCGTACGATCCCGCGGCAATGCCGAGGGCAGAGGCAATGCTGCCTCCCGGGACCGCCACCTTCGCCGAGAACGCCTACGCAGCGTGCGAGCGTGCCGATGCCGTCATCCTCCTGACCGAGTGGGCAGAGTTCGCGCAGCTGGATCTATCCAGGATCGCCGGGCTGTTGCGCCTTCCCATCCTGCTCGACGGCAAAAATCTATTTGAGCCGGATGCCGTGCAGCGGGCAGGCCTCCTTTACTTCGGCGTAGGCGACGGCACTGCCAAGCCGCCGATGCCTCAGCGTCCCTCCGCCTCCCGGCGGATGATCGCGGGCAATGGCGCTCCAGCAATGGATGCGAGACTCCATGCGTAATGCCACAACGGCAGTTGCAGAACGCTCCGCTGCCGCGAGGGGAGAGACCCGATGCTGACGGATGAAAGGCGCGCCCTGCGCGCGCCGCACGAAGACGAGCCAAGACCGCTGCCTTTGTTGAGCACGGCCGCCGAATTCAACCTGCGCGACCTCAGCAAGATTCTCAGGAGGAGGCGAACTTTACTGCTGCTCACCACAGGCTTTGCCCTGCTTCTGGGCCTGGCCTATGCACTGGTGACGCCGCGTCTCTATCGCGCCGAGGCCAGGCTGCAGATTCTGCGCCAGGATGCGGCAGCAAGTTTTGCAGATCCAGCGCAAGCCTCCGCAACAGCGGCGGCCGACGCCCTGGACTTCAATCTCGCCGTACAAACGCAAGTCAACGTGCTGGAGTCGCGCAACCTGGCACTGCGCGTCGTTCGCGAACTGGGGCTCGTCAACACGCGCGACTACCAGCTGCCCGGGAGCAGTGCGCGCGTGCTGGCGGAAAACAAAAAACCGCTGGACGATTCGCCGCGTCACCTGGATTTTGTCGTGAGCCGCTTCCACAAGCGGCTCACGGTGAATGCAGTTTCCGGCTCGCGGCTGCTCTCGGTGAGCTTCCTTGACCGGGATCCGTCTCGCGCTGCCCAGGTCGTCAACCAGCTGATTGCAGACTTCATCGAGTACAACTACGACGTGCGCCAGGCCGGCAGCACCCAGGCAAACACGGTGCTGCGCGCCGAGCTCCAGGCAATGAAGGCAAAGGTCGATGAGTCGCAGGCAAATGTTGCAAAACTCCAGCAGCGCTCCGGCATCTACGGCGTCGACGAAGCAAACAACGTCACCAATGCCAAGCTGGAGCAGCTGAATACCCAGCTCACTGCAGCGCAGGCAAACCTGGCGGTCAAGAAGTCGATCTATGCGCTTGCCCTCACGCGGAGTCCAGAGGTGCTGGCCGGCATGCTGGGTGCGCAGGCCACCGGTGCCAACACCACCAACGCTCCGCTGCAGCTGCTGCGGCAGCAGCAGTCAGAGGCAGCAGCGAACTACGCCGAGCTCAACGCGCGCTACGGTTCCCAGTACCCCAAGGTTCTGCAGGCGGGGCAGCGGCTCCATTCCATCCAGGCTTCCGTCGATGCAGAGATCGATCGCCTGGTGGGCCAGGCTACTGCCGAGTACAAGGTCGCCCAGGAGACAGAGCGGTTCGCCCTGCGATCGCTGCAAGCGCAGGAGACCGTCGCCTCCCAGATGAACCATGATGCGACGATCTATACCTCCGCCAAGCACGAGGCAGATGCAAGCCGCGACTTATACGAGCAGTTACAGCGCCGGCTCAAGGAAGCCGGCGTACTCGCAAGCCTGCACTCCACAAACCTCAGCATCCTTGATCCGGCTATCCTGCCTGACAAGCCTGCGCAGCCGCTTATCCTGCTTTACCTGCTCATTGCCGGCGGTGCCGGTTTGGTCCTCGGCATCATCGCAGCCTTCTCGATCGATGCAATGGACAGCACGGTACGCGACCCTCAAAAGGTAGAGGAGACGCTCGGCCTGCCGGTGCTCGCGCTCATCCCACCCGTGCATCTTTCGCTGCCGAAGGCGGCGCTTCAATCGCTGCAGAGGAGCCACCTCGGTTCGTCGTGGCAGTATCAGACAACGGCAAAGGCCCCGCGTTCCAGGGTGGCCGAAAGCTTCCGTGCCCTGCGCACCGCTGTTCTCTCCGCACTCCCCCAGGGCAGCAAACTGGTGCTCGCCATCACCAGCACGTCAGAGTCCGAGGGCAAGAGTTTCGTCACGCTCAATCTGGCGATCGTGCTCGCGCAATCCGGCAGGTCGGTCGTGGTGGTCGATGGGGACCTACGCAAGCGCACCCTCACCTACGCGCTCAATCTCGAGGGCAGCGAAGGTCTTGACGAGGCAATCGAAGGCAATCAATGGCGGGAGGCGGTCGTCACCTGCAAGATGGCCGACGTGCCGGGCCTCTTTATCCTGCCTGCGGGACAGCAGGGCCACTACCCCGCTGATGTGCTTGGCTCGCAGGCGCTGCGCCAGCTGCTCGCTCGCCTGCGGGAGTCCTTCGACATCGTTCTCATCGATACGCCGTCGGTGCTCGATGTGACCGATACTGTTTCGCTCGCCGACTCTGTGGACGCGCTGCTCATCGTTGCGAAGTGCGGCAAGACAGCAATGCACTCGCTCAACCGGACTCTGACCACGCTGCGCCGCGCCCGCGCCCGCGTTCTCGGCGTGGTCTTGAACGGCATCGATTTCAACTCGGCCGATTACTACTATTACTGGGGCAAGCAGAGCGCAGGCTACGCCCCCAATGGCGCGCAGGTGCTTCTCCCCGCATTAAAGGCAGTGCCTGGGCGGGGCGCGATCGCACTGCTGGCCTTGTGTCTGCTCACGGCTGCCGGCTTTGCACAAAGTCCAGTCACCGTTGCGCCTGGCTCTCACTCCCAGGCGGACCAGCAGGGAAGTGAGACTGCGCAGCAGACAGTTATCGGGGCCGGCGATCTTCTCGGCATCAGCGTTTTCGACGCGCCGGAGCTTACCCAGGACGTTCGCGTCAATGGCGACGGCATGGTGCACCTCAGCCTTCTCGGCGATGTGCACGCAGCCGGCATCCAGGCCAATCAACTCGCCAACCAGATAGAGAAGCAGCTCCAGGAACAGAAACTCTTTTCCAAGCCGCAGGTGTCGGTCAGCATCAAGGAGTTCACCACCCAAAGTGTGACCGTCGAGGGAGAAGTCAAGCGGCCCGGCTTATATCCTCTCTATGCCTCGCGTTCTCTGGTCGATGTCCTGGCGCTTGCCGATGGACTGACGGCTGCCGCGGACACCCACATCACGATCCGCACGCATGGCAGTGAACTGCTGCAGCACGTAGTGCTGAAGCAGGACAACGCGTCGCAGGTCGCCGAGAGTGATGTGCGCGTACACCCCGGCGACACAGTGATCGTGCCGCGTGCCGGCCTCGCGTACGTGCTTGGCAATGTGGAGCGTCCGGGCGGCTACATCATGCGCGACAACGGATCGATGTCCGTGCTGCAGGCAATCTCTGAGGCACAAGGCACAACGCGCAATGCCTCGCTCAAACACGTCATCCTGCTCAGCAAGGAGGATGGCGTGCTTAAGACATATCCCATCCAGCTCAAGGCGATGATGCGCGGTCAGCAGCCCGACCAGGCCCTGCACGCAGGCGACATCCTCTTTGTTCCAGCGAGTGGACTCAAAACGTTCGCTTCGAATACCGAAGGGATCGCCGCCTCTATCTCCGGCGCTGCGTTGTATTCGGTCAAGTAAGGCAGCGAGCGCATGAAAGCGAATCAGAAAGGACGCGAGTCGTGAATCGAAACCTGTACCAAGCGATCGTTGTCGTTCTTCTGCTGGTGCAGATGGGCGTGGTCATGGGCTTGTCCTCGCCCGGCATGGCAGATACAGATCTTGGCGTCGTCGATACCAAGCTGCATCTGCCCGTCATCATCAGTACCGGGCTCGTCTATCTCATGGTGTTCAGCCGCCTTGTATCTGTACCGCGCAGGATTGTGGCTGCGCTCCAAACCAGCTGGCTGCTGCTCCCGCTACTGGCCTTCACCACACTCTCCTCCGTCTGGAGCACCGACCCGCCGGTCACCATGCGGCGCATTCTCTTCCTGCTGCTTTCGACCTTTATTGCCATCATCCTCGGTGCGGATTTTAACTATGTGGAGTTAGCGCGCATGCTTGCTGCTGCCAGCCTGATCCATATGGCGCTCTGCGGCGGCTTTGCCATTGTGGCACCGCACTTCCTCTTTTCCCCCTCTGATCCGCACGCGCTCAAAGGCCTCACTACGCATAAGAATGTCTTTGGGCTGGAGCAGGCTCTGGCTGTGCTTGCCTGTCTCCTGGTACCCTTCCGCGGCTTGGCGGCGCTGCGTATCCCTTTTGCGGTCGCGGCCTTCACGCTGCTCATCCTGTCTCACTCTTCCGGCTCGCTGGTCGCCACACTTGGTGCGCTTGCCGCCCTGCCGCTGCTCTTGCTCGCTCGCTTCCCCAGGCCCCAGCGGCTGCCTCTCGCCATGGGCTCTGCCGTTCTCGGCGCAGGGTGCTTCTATCTGCTGCTTCAGAACCTCAGCCTGATCCCGGCGCTGCTTTCTAAGGACACGACACTTACAGGACGCACAGAACTCTGGTCGCTCATCCTCGTCGCCATCCAGCAGCACCCACTGCTTGGCTACGGTTTTGACTCCTTCTGGCAGGGGCTGCAGGGCGACTCACTCAGCATCATCCGCAGCGTCGGCTGGCTGGTACCTACTGCGCATAACGGCTATCTCGACCTGTTGCTTAGCCTCGGCGGCATCGGCGCGCTGCTCTTTCTTCCGTTCCTTCTGCAGGCAACCTGGCGCGCCCTACGCTGCCTTTCTTCGAGTCTGCCGGATGCACCACCAGGCGCGGCCTTCTTCCCTCTCGCTCTTATTCTTCTGCTGCTGATCTATAACTGCAACGAAAGCGCCCTGCTCACGCGCAGCGGCATCCCCTTCTTCTTCCTTGTCGCCGTCCATACGTCTCTTGGTGTGCGTGCCCGCGCAACCCAAACCACCTACCGGGAAGTTGCTGCCTCGCGCCCCCATACACTCGTCAGCCCCCTGCCCGCATTTGCTGAAAGGTCAAGTTAGCCGCCGCCATGTGGACGAAACTCTTCAGAAGCGAAGCAGCGGCATCGCTCGTCGATCAGGCGGCGGTCAGCGGCGGCAACTTCCTCACCGCCCTGGTCCTGGCTCGCATCCTGGTGCCGGCAGAGTACGGCGTCTTCTCTCTCCTCTTTCTCGCCTTGTTCGCGATCAACACCTGCCACTCGTCCCTGGTGATCTACCCTCTCACGCTGCGCGGAGCAGAAAACCCGGCGTCGCTGGTCCCGCTCACCTGTTCTGCCCTGGTGCATACCGTGCTGCTTGCCGCCCCGCTTGCTGCAGTGCTGGGCCTGGTCGCCGTCGCGCTGCACCAGGCCTTCCTGTGGCCCGTTCTGGCCCTGGCCATGCTTGCCTGGCAGCTGCAGGAGACTACCCGCCGTGCGCTGCTCAGCAACCTCCGCTTTCACGGCGCGCTACTGCCCGATGCACTGTGCTATCTCGGCCAGGGCTGCATCCTCGCCGTGCTCCAGCCGCACCGCCTCGCAACCGTCTTCCTCGTCGTCGCCTTGACCTCGGTTGCTGCAGCGGCATGGCAGTTCGCTGTACTGGCTACCGGCCCAGCGGCGTCGCTTCGCGGCCTGCCCGCCGCGCTTCCCGAGTGGAGCAGGCGCCACGGCGTCGATGCCTGGCGCCTGGGCCGCTTTGTGCTGGCAGGCAATGCGCTCAACATGCTTACGCTGCAGGTGCCCAGCTGGGCGCTGACTCTCGCCTTTGCTCCTGCGGCGGCGGCCGGCTACCAGTCGCTGCTCAACCTTGCCGGGGTGGCCAACCCCATTATCTTCTCCGCGAACTCCATGCTGATCCCGCTCGTCGCGAGAGAGGCTGCACGCGGTTTCCGGCATGCCCGGCAGACAGCCTTGCGGCATGGCCTGCGCGTCGGCGCGCTGCTTGTGCCGGTCTTCCTGGTCTTCGCTATTGCGCCGCATGCGGTCATGCGCCTGGCCTACGGCGCCGCGTCGCCCTACCTGCCCTTGGCCTGGCTGCTGCGGCTCTTCGTCGCTGCCTTTGCCATGCAGTATCTCGCCACGGTTGTCGGCGCGTATGAGGGCGGCATGTCCAGGCCGGAAACCTACATGCGGGTACAGGTCGTCAGCAGTGGGTTTCTACTTACCGCCGGTATCTGGATGATCTATCGCTACGGACTGCCCGGCGCAGTCATCGCCATGCTGGTCGCCAGCACTCTCAGGCTCCTGGCCTTTCTGCTCTGCGCCCACAGCGCCGACAGTCGCAGCATGCAGCTCGTCCCGGTCCACGCCGCCTCAACATCACCCACGGAGAGAGCATGAACAAGGTGGATGCAGGTCTCGAACCCTCGGCCATTCTGCAGCAATCGCCTGCGCCCGCACGGACACGCAGGCTGCTCACCTTGCAGGTATGTGTGTTGACCTACCAGCGGCCCGCACTGCTGCGGCGTACGCTGCAGTCGCTTATGCAGCAGACCGGGCTCGCCGATGTCGCGCTGCATATTCTGGTCGTCGACAATGACGCGGCACAGTCCGGACGTACCGTCTGCCAGGAGTTCACACCCGGCTCGCGCGGCGGCGTGCAGTACGTCTCTCACCCCGCGCGCGGCATCGCCGGAGCGCGGAATCGCGCCCTGGATGAGTCGGCCCACATGGACCTCGTTGCCTTCGTGGATGACGATGAGGTCGCCGAGCCCGACTGGTTGTCCCAGCTCATCGCCAGCCTCTCCCGCTACGATGCCGATGTGGTCACCGGTCCGATCCTGCCCGAGTATCAGGACACGCCCGCGTGGGTTCGTCGCTCCGGCTACTTTGAGCCGCGGCAGCAGGCCACGGGTTCACCCGCTCTGTGCGCCGCTAGCAACAATGTCTTGATGCGCGGCGCCATCGCCCGCAGCTTTCGCTTCGATCCACGCTTCGACGCCACCGGCGGCGAGGATACCGAGTTCTTCCTGCGCATCCGCAAAGCCGGGCACGGCATGGTCTGGGTGCAGGAGGCTGCGGTAAGAGAGGTGGTGCCGCCTGAGCGCGCCAACCTGCCGTGGATCCTCAGCCGCGCCCGGTCAGACGCCAACCGGTACACGCGTAGCTGCCTGTCCCTTGATCGCTCAGCGCGCACCGTGCTGCGTCGCGCATCCGTCGCACTTGGCGGCCTGCTTACCGGCTCTTTTCTCATCGTCACCGGCATACTTCGGCAGGCCCGCGCTGTACGCGGGCTGCAGCTGATCGCCCGCTCCTGCGGCACCCTCAGCGCCCTTCTCGGGCAGACACAGGTCTACTACAAGCCGGCTCCTGCCCCCCATGCACAGCCAAATAGCACAGCCGCAGCCGCGACAAATGGCCGCGCGCCCGCTCCGCTGCCGCACCAGTCAAAAGCCTTGAAGGTCGTGACTGTTGTCTCGGTCGGCCAGCTGCCCCCGCCTATGAACGGCCAAACCTTGATGATCCAGAGCTTCGTCGATGGGCAGTACGAGCGCCTGCGCGTGGTCCACGTGCCGATGCGTTTCTCCCGAACCACGCAGGAACTCGGAGCCTTCGACTTCCGAAAGATCGCGGTTCTTTTCGACACACTGTTCAAGATCGTGGCTGCACGCTTCCGCAGCCAGGCGACCATCTTGTATTACCCGCCCGCCGGCGCCAACCTTATGCCGGTTCTGCGCGATTTTGTGCTGCTCCTGGTCAGCCGTGCCTTGTTTCAAAAGACGGCTCTGCACTTCCACGCTGCCGGCCTGCACAAGATTCGTGAACGTCTTCCCCTGATCGTGCGGCCGCTCTTTCAACTCGCCTACGGCCGCGCCGACCTTGCCATCTTTCCCTCGTTCACCACGTCGATCGAAGCCTCCTGGACCCGTGCCAAAACTGTCGCCATCGTGCCGGGCGGCATTGAAGACAGGGCCTCGCGCATCGCCGATCGCCGCCACGCCCACAGCGTCCCTTCGATCCTGTTCATCGGTATCCTGTGCGAGGCAAAAGGTGTGCTGGTTCTTCTCGAAGCCTGCCGCCTGCTGCACGATGCCGGCGTCGCGTTCGACCTCCACTGCCTGGGCGCATTCCAGACAGAGGCCTTTCGGCAGCGCGTACACGACCTCCGCCGCGAGGCCGGGCTCGAGACCGTCGTCCACTTCCCCGGCGTCGTGGTCGGGTCGGCAAAAGATCGCTACTATGCCGAGGCCGATATCTTCTGTCACCCCAGCTTCTATCCGCATGACAGTTTCGGCGTCGTCCTTGCCGAAGCAATGAGCTTCTCTCTGCCGATCGTTGCTGCGGACTGGCAGGCGATTCCCGAGGTGCTAGGCCGTGAAGCAGGCACGCACACGCAGGATCTCGAAGGTGCAAGCCTGGTCCCCGTGCGCGATGCTGCCGCGCTTGCGGCCAGTCTGCAGCGGCTGATCCAGGCGCCCGGGGAACGCTTGCGCATGGGTGCCGCAAACCGCAGGCGCTATCTCGATAACTACACCATCGACCACTATCGCGCCAATCTCGAGACCGCGCTTGCTGCGCTGGACTCCCACCCCGGCAGTCCCTCGGACTCTGCAATTTAAAACAACAGATGTCGGCCACAGGCGACGCAATTGTTTTCGCTTCAGGCTTCAATAACAACACCAGTCATCGCAGGCAGGATCGACAGCCAGGCACAGAAAACATCACCGCTGGCTGCTCCGGGATGTAGTCATGACCCAAGCACTTGTTTCAATTATTGGTGCCATGCTTCTGGCGTTGCCTTCCCACGCTGCCCAGTTACAGACCGCCGCTACGCCGGTCTCGGCAGCCGAGGACGAAGGCAGCAGTCGAACCGCGCCGGTACCAGACGACTACATCATCGGCAAGGGAGATGTGCTCGCTCTCTCGGTATGGGGCGAGCCGCAGCTTACAGGCGCGGCAACAGTCCGGCCAGACGGAAAGATCTCGATCCTGCTTGTCGGCGATGTGCTCGTTGCAGGGCTATCAGTACGCGAGGCACAGGATCTCGTCAGCGCCAGGCTCGGCGACTTTATCAAGCACCCTGCCGTCGCTGTCCAGGTTTCTGAGGTGCACAGCAAGCTGGTGTATGTCACCGGGGAAGTGGAGCGCCCAGGCGCCTATGCGCTCATCGACAAAATAACAGTGGTGCAATTAGTCGCGCGGGCCGGCGGCGTCACAGAGTTTGCCAAGAGCAAGCGCGTATACATCCTGCGGCGGGATGGCGGCAAACGCGTTCCCTACAACTTAAAACAGGCGCTGGAAGGGCGCAGCGACAGCGCGGGTCCGGAACTCGCTGTCGGCGATACGGTGGTGGTGCCATGACTGCAATCCCGCTTCGCATCTCTGGTGTTGTGCTGGCTCTTTCTTGTGGTGCCGCTATGCTGCATGCCCAGGCGCCTGAGCTTGCCAGTGCTTCCAACACAAAATCCGCAGCACACCCCAGCCCCGAACCCGCGGCAGGCTCTGCGGGGGCAGCTGATACACCTGTTTCGGCTGCGGCCGTGGTCGCCCGTTACCCGGCAGCCCCTTTGCATCCGGCGGACTGCGGCGACTCCCTTTCCGAGGCGCTCGATGCCAATCCGATCACCTCGCCCTGTTGGTCGAATATCCGGACAGTGGATCGCTGGAACACCACCGAGATGCCGGATACGGACGGCCTGGGTGCTACCGGCTTTCACCTGCCCGCCGGCCAGGCGACGCATGTCTCTCTTCTTCTCGGCAGCCTCGCCGGCGCCGATGTCAGCAGCGACCCCATGCCCCATGCCTACGGCGGTATTGCGGGCGCTTCCGGCCTCATCGACAAGCGCAGCTGGCAGCTGATGTTTGAGGATGCGGCTGGCGGCGCTTCCTTCCTGACCGGCAAAGACGCCGATACGCTCGGCACCAATCGCGTCGCTGTTCGTGCAGCAGGCGAGCTGAGCCCGCGCCTCATGTTGCAGGGCAGCGTGACCAACAGTTATGGCAGCGATGCCATCCGCACCCTGGCGCCGCTCGACTACCGCAGGGTGGGGGAGGGTGAAGCGGTTGTCGCCGACACGGTTGCCTATGGTTTGCACACCGGCCGCGTCACCGATGAAGAAGAAGATGGGAAGCTTCGCTACGAGCTCTCGCGCCGTTCGAACTGGGACTTCGTCGCCGGGCATACCCTGCAGCGCTTTTCCGACGATGGCGTCCAGACCCAGACCGAACGCGGACGCGCCGAGTATCTCCACGCCCTTTCGCCAAATATGGCTGTTGGTGTCTACGGTTCCGCCGAACATCAGGATGGGCTCGCGCCCTGCTCGCTCGGAGGCGCCGGCCTGCGCTCGCTCACCACCTTTGCCCCCTGGGGCTCGAAGGCCGCGCTGAACATCTCTGGCACTGTCAATGGAGCCGATAGCGCATGCGGCAAGAAAATTCTCTTCACCGGCGATGCGTCCTTTTCTGTTCAGCTCAAGAGCCGCTCTGCGCTGTTTGTTTCCGCCAACCGTGACCTTTCAGATGGCGTCATCGAGCACACTGCTTTGCTTGACAGCACCTCGGTCGGCTTCAACCACCGCCTGGCTAAGCGTGTAGAGATAGGCCTCAGCGGCGCGGCAATCCTGGCCAATAATCCAGCCGATGCCCATCGATACTCCGGCACCTTTGAGACGGCATCGCTCTCGGCCGCACTCGGCTCTCACTTCACCGAGGAGCTGTCTGTGCGCCATTTCCAGGTCAGCCCGGCTTCGCTTCAGGACAATCACGTCTACCTGACCGGTACGCTCTGGTACAACCCCCGTCCGCGGCGTAGCGACCGCTGACGGCAATGCCTGCCCTGCACACACTGCGCCGTGCCCTGCGTTATCGCTGGAAGCTCGCGATTGCGGCCTGTGTCGTCTTCAGCTGTGCTGCCTACCTGCCCACGCTCCGGCTGTTGCGCCACGCTCGGCCTGCATCCATCAGCCGGCCGACGCGTGCCGCCGCCGCGGCAGAAGAGAACGAATCAAGCCGGGCCCCCGCCCCCAGGGACGAGGCCGCCGCGGCCTCACTCGCAATGACAACCTACCTGCAGCAGTTGCAGCAGCAGCGCGCCGCCCTGCAGAGAAAGCTGGACCGGGAGAGACAGGACGGCGAAATACAAGGGCATGAAACACAGGACCGCAACTCACCGAACGGGAAGTTACCGGGTCACGGACTCGCGAGGAACAAACTTCCGAGTCATGAACTACCGAATCGCGAAACAGAAGACCGCGCACCCCCCGCGCAGCCGCCTCTCGCTGTTGACGCGCCCCCGGCGAAGGAGCAGCCGCCGCGGCCGTCCACCGCTCTCCTTCTGCTGCGGCCACAATTAGCCGCGGCACAGGAGCAGCTTCGCCAACTGCGCCTGGTCTACACCGACCGCTACCCGGAGGTACTCGACGCCCGCGACCGCGTGGACGAACTCCAGCGCAAGCTGGCGAGCGCGCCGCAGGCACCGGAGCCCGCGCCGCCTTCTGCGCCGCCCGCAGACAGCGCCGCGTCCCCCACCCCAGCCCAGACCAGCGCTCCGGCAGACGCGCCTTCCAACCAGGCCGCGCTGCGTGTCCTGGCACAGGACAAGGCCGCGCTCGCCGACCTGGCCGCGCGTTCCTCCGCCTGGCGCCTCCGCCTGCACGCGTTGTCCGCTGCGCCCATCGCGGCCCCGCTCATACGCGTTGCAAACCCTGCCCCGGCCACGGCGCTTGCGACGCACCTGGGCGCCGCCGGGCCGCCGCCGCAGGCACCCACGCACAGCAGGCTCGCTGCTGCCGCTGTCAGTCTCCTGCTCGGCTCGTTTCTGGCCGCCGCTCTGGTCTTCCTGCGTGAGCAGAATGCCGGCTTTGTTACGGACGAACACACCCTCCGCGCACTGCTGCCGGCGGGCGTGGAGTGTATCGGCCGCATCCCGCGCATGAGGCCCGAGTGAAGGCTCAAACCGGCGCAGCCTTTCCGCTCGAGGGCGATCTCTCCCGGTCTCCCGCCGGCTCCCGCTACGCCGGCGTAGTCGAGCGCCTCCTGCAGCGTCGGCCCGCTGCGGCGCAGCTTCTCGTCACAAGCATCGGCAGCGGCGATGGCAAGACCACCACCGCCACCAACCTGGCGCTGGCCTTTCATGCCCGTCGCATCCCGGTTCTTCTCATCGAGGCCTCTTTGCAGCAGCCTTCGCTTTCCGGTCTTCTGGGCGAAGCTCCGTCTCTGGTCGGGGTCGAGGACGTGCTCAGCGGCACCTGCCGCCTGCAGTCCATCCTCTGCAGGCGAGAGGACAGCAGTGTGCACTTCGCCATGGTGAAGCGCGCGCAGGCATCCTGCGACCTCCTGGCCTCGGGTACTCTGCCCTCGGTGCTTGACGACGCGCGCCAGGCCTATGCCTGGACCATCGTGGATGGGCCTTCCATGCAGTCCCCCCGTCTTGTGCAGGCGCTCGCCGCGCACGTCGGCCTAACCCTGGTTGTGTTGCGCACACGACAGACGCGCCGCGCCGCTCTCCGTGCCGCCCTGGCAATGCTCGATCACACGCGAACCATGGTTCTGCTCAACGATTAGTCGAACTCCGCTGCTAAGTGCAACCGTTGCAGCATCTGACGCGCATTCAAGCCGGCTATGTCGATAACTCCTTGTTGCCTATCCCCATGACTCTCGCCCGCTCCACGCGCGGGCCAATCGGGAGCAAAGGCACCGCTTCCACATACCCAAAGTTCTTGCCCGCCTTCCCATCTTTGCCCTTAGGTCATCTCGCACTTATTTAGGGATGAAATCGATTGCTAGTCACTCTTCATGGTGGTACTCATTAGCTCGGGTGCTTCTCTCGGCGCCCATGCTGCCGGAGATGCAGCTGGCTTTGTTATCAAAGAAATGCCAGATAAATCTCGCGGGAGGCAATCTAACTTACTTGTTCACGCGTTCTTCCTGAGTAAGCCATGGATCGTGCTATCGCGCGCAGGCTCCTTGTTTCCTGCGTACCCAGAGAACCACTGAGAGTGCTTGCAACCAAAATGCAGCCAGCCGCAGAGTGTAGCTAAATAGCGGTACCGGGGCACGGCAACGATCGGCACCCGGATGCAAAGTGTCTAGCGATGAAGTCTCCCTTAAGGAGTCATTTCCTTGTCCACATATCCGCCGGATCTGCACAGCACCAATCGATTGATCGTCAGGCATGGGGCCTACCAGGTCGATACCGTCTCCAGCCGGTTTGGCAAGCGGCTCCGGGAGCTGCGGCGGGAACGCAGTCTCACGCAGCTCCGCATGGCTACCGATTTCGGGATCGATCGAAGCTTCATCAGTGATGTCGAGCGAGGCCGCAAGTCTATCTCGCTGCCCCTGCTGGAAGTCATTGCTCTGGGGCTCGAGGTCTCCCTTTCCGACCTCCTGAGGGATCTCTGATGAAAGTCTGCTTTTAAGCTCAAGCTCACCAGCGATCGCAGCCGTGCCACGTCACACCGTTTCTCCGGGTTAGCTTGTACACAGGAGCCGTACGCCCCCGCGCGTGACCAGAAATCCCCGCGTCCAGCTATCATCCGGAGCTATCCAGCCGGCTTCATTTATCTAACTGTTACCTTCAAGTGACTAGAAGTGTAGCAGAATGACTTTAGGGTCATTCTGCTGGTCTTTTGACCCGAGCACTCTCGTTCCCCGGTCACCTCGTTTTCCGGTTATATCAATCCCCAACAGGTCGCTGCGCCTGCGCAGGGAGATCGGGCCTTCCCGTCACCCGGGGTGGCTGTTCTCTAAAGAGCCTGCTGCAGTTCGCGGTGCAATGGTCCGGCGGCGACGCCGCATGCCACGGACCAGGAGAGCCGAAAAATGAAGCAGCTTCTTCTGCTATGTGCAGTCGGAACAACTTGTTTCGCACAGCAGGTCAACGTCGTCAGCGGCACCGCGCCCACAGGCTTCGATATCACCCGGGACTCCCAGTCCGCTAACTACACCCTGTACCCGGGCAATCCGGCGCAGTGGGGCAATCTCGGCGCAGGCGGGTATGTCAACTACCTGCTCAGCTCCCCGGGCGGCACCTATACCTTGCAGCTCTACTACGCCAACGGCACCGGCTCCAGCGGAACCGCCGGTATCTCGGTCAGCGGCGTCGCGCAGCCTGCGTTTCCCCTCGCAGGCACCGGCGGGTGGTCCCAGTTCACCCTCGGCGCTCCTGTCACCGTCCAGCTTCCGTCCGGGTCGTCCACTTTGACGATCGCCGCTTCGCAGCCGGTACAGGCCTTCAACCTGGCCGGCATCCTCATGACGCCGGCGAGCGCAGCGCCCGCTCCGCCAACACCCCCGCCGGGCAACCCTGTCGCCGGCAGCAATCCGCTCGGCGGCGCAGCCTTCCATGTCAATCCCTACAGCGAGGCCGCTGAGAACGTGGGACAACTCTGCCCCAGCGGCGTCTCCCTCACCAAGATCTCCAACCAGCCCCAGGGTGTCTGGTTCGGCGACTGGAACACCAACCCCCAGGCAGATGCCGCGGCTGTCATGTCGGCAGCATCGACCCAGGGCACGGTGCCGATCGTTGTCGCCTACAACATCGTCAACCGCGACTGCGGCGGCTACTCCACCGGCGGCGCTCCCAACGATGCCGCGTACCAGAGCTGGATCCAGGGACTGGCGCTCGGCGTCGGCAGCACCAAAGCAGTCGTCATCCTCGAGCCTGACGCGCTCTCGCAGATCGACCAGCCCGGATGCCTCACCCCGGATCAGCAGAACGATCGCTACTCGCTGCTGCAGTACGCCGTCTCCATGTTCCAGCAGCATGCCCCCAATGCCTCCGTCTACTACGACGCGGGGCACTATGGCGCGATCGACCCTGGCAGCATGGCGCAGCGCCTGCAGTACGCCGGCGTCGTCCATGCCGCGGGCTTCGCCTTGAACGTCAGCAACTACGAGACAACCACCGACAACACCAGCTACGGCCAGCAGATTTCTGCGCTCGTCGGCAACAAGCACTTTGTCATTGACACCAGCAGAAACGGCCAGGGCCCGACCGCCGACCACCAGTACTGCAATCCCCCCGGCCGCGGACTGGGCACGCCGCCGGTCGGCTTCAGCAGCGGCAGCGTCGACGCCCTGCTCTGGGTCCAGAATCCCGGCACCTCCGATGGCACCTGCAACGGCGGCCCACCCGCAGGCACCTTCTCGCTGCCCATCGCCTGCACCCTGGCCGGCAACGCCAACTTTTGACCCGCACTCCCACAGCAGCCGCGCCGTCCCCCGGCGCGGCCGCATCACCGCACCAGTCCCCCCGGCCGCACGCCGCAAGTTAAAGATCAAGGCAGCAAAGAAAGAGCGCGAAGGGCACGCCGATCGCGCTATCGTCTCACTGACCCAAAACCCAAAAACTAAGCCGGTTTGATGTGGAGAGTTTGGCCTGTTGACCCGCCCCGTAGAACTAAGCCAGAAGCAGATTGAGTTTTCGGCTTGCGTGG
>CAXTEW010000012.1:5074-22137 GCA_964243175.1 uncultured Acidobacteriaceae bacterium | reverse complement strand
CTAGCCGAGCGTGGCGAACCACTCCCGCATACGCTTGGTGCCCTCTTCGACCGCATCGTGCGACACCGCGTACGACAGCCGAATGTGCTCATGCGTGCCGAAGGCCTCGCCCGGAACGGCAACCACGCGCGCCTCGTTCAGCAGGCGCTTTGAGAGCTCCATCGCTGTCGCGGGCCCGCCCGGCCGGCCAAGATACGCCGAAACATTGGGGTACACATAGAACGCACCTTCCGGTTTCGTGCAGGTGATGCCCGGGATTTCACCCAGCCGCGCCAGGATCCGGTCCCGCAACTTGATGTAATCGGTGCGCATTTCGGCCACGCAAGCCTGTGAACTGGACAGCGCGGCTGCCGAGGCCTTCTGCACGAAGGTAGCGGCGTTGGAGGTCGACTGCGATTGCAGCTTGCTCATCGCCGCGATAATCGGTTTCGGGCCGAGCGCGTAACCGGCGCGCCAGCCCGTCATGGCGTAGGTTTTCGACAGCGAGCCAAGCACGACCACGCGCTCGCGGATCGCCTTGTCCGTCGTCCCGAGCGATGCGCCGGACACGATCTCGCCCGAATACTGCAGGTACACGTAGCACTCGTCGATAAAGAGATAGACGCCCCGCTCGGCGGCCATGCGAACGATTGCGAACAGGTCGTCTTTAGCGATGACCGAGCCGGCCGGGTTCGACGGCGTGTTCAGCATGATGGCCTTGGTCCGCGGGGTGATCAGCGCCTCGATTGCCTCGGCCGTGATGCGGAAGTTCTCGCTCTCGCTGGTCTCGAGGAAGACCGGCACGCCGCCCGCGTACTGCACGATGTCCTTGTACGAAACCCAGTATGGCAGCGGCACGATGACCTCGTCGCCATGCTCGATCAGCACCTGAACCAGGTTGAAGATCGCGAGCTTGCCGCCGGTCGTGAACACGGCTTCGTCCGGAGCGTAATCCGTTCCGAAATCCTCGGCATGCCTCGCAACAATCGCCTTGCGCACGTCAGGCGTCCCGGGCACCGCCGTGTAGCGGGTATGGTTCTGCTCGATCGCCTGGATCGCTGCATCCTTAATGTGCTGCGGGGTCGAGAAATGCGGCTCGCCCGCGCCGAAGTCCACCAGGTTGATGCCCTCGGCCTTCAAACGGCCGGCTTCGGCGGTGACAGCCATCGTGGCCGAAACCTCGATGCGGTTGATGCGATCGGTAAACAGCTTCTGGGCGATTGCAGTTGTGCTCATGCCCTTAGTTTTTCAGATTTTCCGCCCGCCGTGTGGCCGAATACGTAGAAGTGCCTGCGTGCCTTCCTGGCTTTCCTGCCGATCTCGATCCATAAACCAGCTAGCGGATGCGTGCGTCGCAAAGAACGGGAAAGTTGACCGAGTTAGCGATGAAGCAGCGAGCGTGGGCCTCTCCGTGCAAGTGCATGGCCCGCTCTCGATCGCCCCCTGCCGCCAGAGTGACAAGCGGGCGCAACGTGACTCGGCTGAACCTGCCGCTCCCGCTCGCGGCTTCCTCCATCACACCCTCGGCCCGATCTTCGTACGCGAGCACCACGATGCCGGCGTCCGCGCAGAGGTGGAGGTACCAGAGTTCATGGCAGGCCGCCAGCGACGCCACCAGCAACTCTTCCGGGTTCCATCGGCCACGATCCCCGCGAAAAGCAGGATCGGATGAGCCTGCAATCGCCGGTTTGCCCGCGGCCGCGATGTCATACAAGCGGGCATACTCCCGGTAGCCTGATGTCCCTGTACCTGTGTTACCCGTCCAGCACACGCTGACACAGTAGGTATGCACCTCCGCCATGACCTCATCTTATGTGCTCACGAGATCCCCGTTGCACCCCGGAACTTGCCAGCGCAGCTCACATAGGTTCGCTGCTGCTCCAACTCGCCAGTCGTGAGTCAGCAGTTACGCAAGACGACTGTCATAGGCGAAGGGCACGAGTGGCTGCTGCCAGGCCATCTTCGCGAAGTCCGCGTGCGCTGGATTGATGAGGATGTTCTGCTCTTCCGGAACAATCACTGAAGGAAGCAACAGGAGGGCTGCGCCGCCTTCCCGCACAAAGCTGTCGCCGATGTGCCGAAGCTCAGCCGCCGCAGGATACTCCTTCCATCCGGGAGAGAGAACAGGCGTCGGCAAGGGCACAATGTCGTCCGGGACCAGCAGCGTTGCTATTACCAGGTCGCCTGGCAGGAACGATCGATCGATGTGCGCCAGGTATTCGAGAATGCACAAGGAGCGATGCACGGCCGCGTAGCTGACTCTGACGCCAACGCTGGACCACCGGCTTCCATACAGAAAGCATCCCTCGCCGTCGAATGGATTGCGCCCTGCGAACTTCCGTCGCAGCAGCCGGTGCACCTCCACCTAGCTGATGCCGCCGTAAGCAATGCGCCCAAGCACCTGCTCAACCCGGCGCGTGCCAATCTCTGTCTCGAGCGCATGCAGCGGCGTGACAGATCCCAGCGCCTGGTTAGGCTGCTTGAGCCAGTGTTGCGCCTTCTGTCGGTCACCGATGCACGACTCGGCGAGCGCCAGGATCGATGCCAGGCGGTACGCGCGGTCCGACTGCCCGGTCGCCATTCGCTTCTGTTTCGACGCGAGAAGCCGCATCAGCGTGCTCTTAGGAATGGCCAGGCTGGACGCCAGTTCCACAAAAGTAAGGTTCCAGTTCTCCCGCAGGGCTCCCAGTGCGCTAAACGGCAGGCCTTCTCGCACGGCATCATCCATCTCTTTTTCCGAGTGGATCGCGGCGCCCACACCACCTTCGCCGCCCAACTGTGCATACACCTGGTCCAGGTCTGTCTGCATGGCGCTTCCTCGTCTCACTTGATACTTAAGACCATACCATATGAGACTCGGACCCCGCTGCTGCTTCATCCTGCCATCGACCCCACCCGGGATGTGATTTGTAGCGCCTGGCACACTACACTGGGTTCTTGCCACACCAACCAACAAACGAGCACCTCGCCGCCGACGGGCAGTCCGCCACGTCCCCGCTCGAGACGCACTCTCTCGAGCAGTCCGCCACGTCCCCGCTCGAGACGCACTCTCTCGAGCGGCTCGCCGTCGTGCTCGTCTCCCCGCGCAACACTCTCAATATCGGCGCAGTCGCGCGCGCCATGAGCAACTTCGGCGCCCATGACCTGCGGGTAGCCAATATCTTCTACAAGGATTTTCGCTCGGCCAGCTCGGCGGTCGGTCCCTCCGCCGCCCTGCTGCGGCAATCGCGCGAGTACGCGACCGTTCCCGAGGCCGTGCATGACGCACACCTGGTCGTCGGCACGACAGGCGACCCGGGCCGGCCATTCTTGCAGCCGCTGGAACGCCTGGAGGCAGGCGGCCAGCGGATCCGCAAGGCTCTCGGCGCCGGCCAGCGCGTCGCCCTGCTGTTTGGCTCGGAAAAGTTTGGCCTCTCGAACGACGACATGAGCCACTGCCACCTGCTGCTCCGTATCCCAACCCGCGATGAACACGCGTCGATGAACCTGGGGCAGGCAGCCGCGCTTTGTCTCTATGAGCTCGCCCGCATCGGCGACTCATCCGCGCCGGCTATCGTGCACGACGCGCCCCTGCCGCCATGGGAGCTGCCCCAGAACTTTCCCCGTGTCGCCGAGGTAAAGGTTCCAGCCACGGCGGAGTCGGTCGAGCGGCTCACCACGCTGTTAGAGCAGGCGCTGGTGGCCAGCGAGTATCCCGGCATGGGCTCCCTCACACGCGGCCGCCAGCTACGCACCATGGTGCGACGCCTGCAGGCTTCGGAGCGCGACACCGGCCTCGCGACCGGTTTTCTCCGCCAGATCCTCTGGAAGCTGCGCAGCAGCGCACCGCCACCGGCCCTCGACAAATAGCCCGCGCGGGGCTGAATGCTCCTATCCGTTATCGACTCGTCGAAATGGCCCAAAGCAGAGCCTTCGACTACGCTCAGGATGACCTGGCGCCTGGAAGCATTCAGGATCGCTCTGGCGTGGTTGAAGCTTGGGGGCCGCCCGCGTCGCACATCCAGAAACAGGGCGATCCTGAGCGCAGCCGAAAGATCTGCTTCGACCGCTTCAGACCATCGGCGAATCCGCGGCCGTGGTACATAAGAGGTGGCGCTGGCGGCTCCACCGCGCGCCGCAAGTGAGGCACGTTGGACCTTCTTCTCATCCAGATCTCCGTGGTTGTCTCGGTCACACTGGCCTGTGCGTGGGTCGCAAACAGGCTGGGTCAGGCACGTGTCATCGGAGAGATTGTCGGCGGCATCCTGCTCGGACCATCGATCCTCGGCCGTCTGGCACCCTCGGTCAGCCAGCACCTGTTTCCCAAGTCCTCGCTGGGCGCCATGGAGGAGCTCTCCACCGTCGGCCTCATCCTCTTTCTTTTTGTTATCGGCATGGAGCTGGACACTTCCCAGTTGCGGCGGCAACGCTTCACCGCGCTGGCGGCCAGCGGGACCAGTATCGTGATCCCCTTCATCACGGCCATCCTGCTGGCTCATTCGCTGCGCACCCGCTTCGCGCCCCATGGCATTGGCAGCCTTCCGTTTGTGCTCTTCCTCGGCATCAGCATGAGCATCACCGCGTTTCCGGTGCTCGCGCGCATCCTTGAAGAACGCAACCTGATGAACACGCCCCTCGGCACGACCGCGATCCTTTGCGCGGCGGTCGATGACGTGGTTGCCTGGCTGCTGCTCGCAGTCGCTCTCACACTGATCGATATCCACGGCACTCCCGGCAAGCTGGCCCTCCACTTCGGCATGCTCGGCGCTTACCTCGCGTTCATGCTGGGGGTGGTGCGGCCACTCGCGACCCGGCTGGTCAAGCGGCGCAACAACCCGGAACTGGGCCTGGGACTACTCGGCATCACGTTCGTCTTTGTATTTGCCTCCGCTGCCGCCACCGAGTGGGCCGGCGTGCACCCGCTCTTTGGCGCATTTATCGCGGGCATCTGTTTTCCACGGATCGAGCACTGGCAGCAGGCCATCCGGCTCCGCGTGGATATGCTTGCCTCCGTGCTGTTGCTGCCGCTCTTCTTCGCCCTGACCGGCCTGCGCACCCGGCTGGACCTGCTCAACGACAGCACCACGTGGCTGTGGGCGGGGATCGTGCTGACTGGCGCCATCTTCGGCAAGGTAGGCGGCGCGGTGCTGGCGGCGCGGTGGACAGGGCAGAGCTGGAAAGCAGCGCTTGGGCTGGGGGCCCTGCTCAATACGCGCGGGCTGGTCGAGCTGGTGGTCCTGAACATCGCCTACAACGTCGGCGCTTTTTCCCCGACGCTGTTCACCATGCTGGTCGTCATGGCGCTGGTTACGACGATGTTCACGACGCCGGCACTGGACCTACTCAAGATTCGCGGGACGGAGACAGAAGAGCCGGCCTGACGTACAAGCCAGACCGCCTGCGCGGCTGGCGATCACTTCGTGACCCGGTGTTCTTTAAGAGACTGGCTCACCGGCCGCGGCGCGGCGCTCCAGCCGGTCGATGACCAGCTGTGGCACCAGCCCTGCGACAGACCCGCCGGCGCGAAACACCGCCTTCACCAGTCGCGAGCTGACGTAGGAGTACTGGGCATCGGGCATCAGGAAAATGGTCTCGATGTCCGGGTTCAGGCGCCGGTTCATGTGCGCCATCTGCAGCTCGTACTCGTAGTCAGAGATGGCCCGGATCCCGCGCAGCACCGCGTGCGCACCCTGCTCCCGCGCGAAATTCACCAGCAGGCCGTCGAAGGTGGCGACCTCGACATTGGGGAACTGTGCCGTGCCTTCCTGGAGCATCGCTACACGCTCGGCTACTGAAAATAGCGGGTTCTTGTCGACATTGCGCAGCACCGCAACCACCAGGCGGTCGAACAGCTTGGCGCCGCGCGCCACCAGGTCGAGGTGTCCGTTCGTAACAGGATCAAAGGATCCGGGATAGATCGCGGTGACAGTATGCACGGCATGTGGAGTGTAGCAGGCGTTCGCAGCAGCCAGACCGTGGGTATCGATAGCTCTCACAACCCAGGATGGCTACTTCCCCGCACCCCAGACCGGGGACGCGAGCTCCATCGTCCAGATAGGACCCCCGATATACAGGGCACCTTCCATCTTGAGGACGCTGGGCACCTCGCCGCGGGTCACCCAGACCATAATGTCAGATGGCTGCTTGCCGATGACGGGAGCGATGACACTGGCCACGCCGCCGAGATCGATGTGCAAACTGGAGCGATCGGCCGGGTGTGGCACACCGCCGATCTCGAATTGCGCCTGTCCTGCGGGCTTGATAAGTAGCGTCACCAGGCGCGGCTTTGGTGCTGCCGCCAGGTAAGACACCTTCGTTTCCGGACTCTTCGGCGGAATATTCAGCAGAACTGCGGTCGTCATGCCGTTGGACAGGTCCTGCGGCAGGTCCATGTGCTCGGTTGTCACCTGTTCTTTGCCGTCTTTCCACTCGCGGGAGGTCACATCCCCGGTGGGCATCGCGATTGTCACGTCAATCGGCTTTGGAAACGATGGGCCCTTCTGGATGTGGTGATCGGAAACAAGCTGGAGAGCCCCGTGCTGCATCATGACGGTTGTTTCGTCGTCGAGTGATCCATCGCGAAAATGAAGCGTCAGCCGCGAGCGAACCTGGTCACCTTTCGCAAGGCTGACCATATCGCCATGGCCGATGATCCGTCCATCGCTTGTCTTTAGCAGCAGGAAAGCATGGGAGGATCCTTGCCTGTGGACAGCAGGGACCAGCGCTGCGGTTGCGAGCTGGCCGGCACCCGCAGCACCCAGCAGAAGAACGGCACCTACGCAGAAGATGGAGCGAAAGCGCCTGTTTATGGCCAAAATGCCTGCTCCTTGCCAGCACCGGAGTTCCGGTTGTGGCTACTGGGAGATTGGTACGGTGGTACAACGAGCGCGTGGCCTTCGGGTCGATACCTGCAGCACACACGATTGCATCCGGGCTCATCGTACGGGAAAGCGGGATGTGCGCGAAGCATAGCTTCGCTCGCGCATACTGGATGAAGCACAGCCGTACTTAGAAAGTAGCGGGTGCTGTGCAAAAGTCGTGAAGTAACTTTCGCCTGGGTGGACGCGGCGAGGGGCCTCGCTCGGCAGCAAAGCACTCTAGACAGAAGCGTGCGGCGTATTCCGGGGGGGCGCTGGCGTATTTCTTGCGGATCGCAAGGTCGAAAGAAGAGGCCGACCGACCGCAGCCAAGCCGCGAACTTAACGCGCGGACCGGCCGGGTCGTCAGGCAGGTTCAGGAATGCACCCGGGCGAGTAGGCCTCTTCTCGCCGCCGGAGGTTCAACGCGGAAAAGGGGCGACTGCTTCTTCCCCTTCCCACGCGTCCGCTACTGTCGCCGGGCTGGCCGCACCACTTCCTGGGCCATGGCGGCGCCATCCACCGGTACTGGAGGTATCTCGGCGACCGCTGTGGCGTTTCCGCCAGCGATCCCGAGCTTCTGTCGTACCTGCGCGTCGATCCGGCCAAATACTTCCTTGTTGTCCTTCAGGAACTGCCGCACATTTTCGCGTCCCTGCCCGATCCGCTCCCCGGAATAGCTATACCAGGCACCGGACTTATCGACGACATTATGCGTCACCGCAAGGTCAAGTACATCTCCCTCGCGCGAAATGCCCTCGCCATACAGGATGTCGAATTCGGCCTCGCGGAATGGTGCCGCTACCTTGTTCTTGACGATCTTGACCTTGGTGCGCGAGCCCACCACCATGTCGCCTTCCTTGACGGCGGCGATACGGCGGATGTCGATGCGCACGGATGAGTAAAACTTCAGCGCGCGGCCACCGGTCGTCGTCTCCGGGTTCCCGAACATGACACCGATCTTTTCGCGGATCTGGTTGATGAAAATCAGGCAGGTTCGTGACTTCGACACGGTACCGGTCAGCTTGCGAAGTGCCTGCGACATGAGCCGAGCCTGCAGACCCATGTGGGAGTCGCCCATCTCACCATCGAGCTCTGCCTTCGGGACCAGCGCAGCAACGGAATCGACAACCAGCACATCGACTGCATTCGAGCGAACCAGGGCTTCGGTGATTTCAAGCGCCTGTTCGCCGTAATCTGGCTGCGATACGAGCAGGTTATCGATGTCGACGCCGAGCTTCTTGGCATAGCTCGGATCGAGCGCATGCTCGGCATCGACGAAGGCAGCAAGACCACCCAGTTTTTGAGCTTCCGCGATGATCTGCAGCGTGATCGTCGTCTTGCCGGAGGATTCCGGGCCGAAGATTTCGATCACGCGGCCACGCGGGACGCCGCCGATTCCCAACGCTGCGTCAAAGGAGATGGAGCCGGTCGAGATGGCAGCGATAGGCAGCGTATCCTTGCTGCCGAGCCGCATCACCGATCCTTTGCCAAACTGCTTGTCCAACTGAGAAAGCGCTGCTTCGATTGCCTTGGACCGATCTTCAGCCACCCTGTTTCCCCCCAAAGTTGCGCGTGTACCCACTTGCAGCCGGCCGGCGAAAAACAACGGCGCGAGAGACAATCCTTGTGTCCGGAAGTGATACAGAGGCTTTCGCTAGAGTAGCATTCGCTACGCCACCAGGGCGAAGAAAATACAAACACCATGGTCACGCTTTTGCAGAATAAATCTGGCCAGCGAGGACCGAAGCTCGCAGGAGCCTTGCTGCTGGAAAGCGTGCTGCTTTGGTTCCGCCCGAAGAGCCCAGGTCAGCGCTTCAGCAGGTCGACCGGCGTATCTATGTTGGTGACACGGAAGTGGCGGGCCAGGGAAGGATGCCGCCGCGCGACTGCCTGGTACATCTCCCACGCCACACGCCGGTAGGAGATGTGGCCCTGCGGAGCAGAACGCAGTTCCGCAATATACAGTGCCTCGGCGAAGTCCATCCGGAACAGGGCGCGGGTCCGCGTAGCCAGCGGGAGCAGGTACTGCGCCGCGGCTTCGCCGGTACCGGCGGCCCATGCCGGGTTAACCTGGGTGCCCCCAAACCCACGGCCCGGTGTTGCCGGCCTCTGCCTGGCAAACTCATCCCCGGCAGCCCTGGCAGCTTGCATGGCGCCTGTAAATCGTCCTTCAAGCGCACCCAGACCCTCCGGCGTGTCCCAGCCATGCCGCCCGGTAAAGCCTTGCAGCAGCTGCGTACAGCGGCGGTGACGATGCATATCGCGGAAGCCGCCGATATCCATCAGGATGTCGAAGCGAAAGCGCTGGCCAGCCGTGAACTCACGCAGCAGCTCGTCGTGGCGCCCACGCTCGCGTAGTCCCAGGTCGATGATCTCGGTCCTCCGGGCCTCGGTGAGTGCGGCAACGTGATCGCGGAGCTGCCGGAAGGGATAGTGGCAGGCGGGGTAGAGCAGGCTGGCTGCCAGGTCTATCTCCAGGCTGTCCGCCTCGTCGACCAGGTCCACCAGGGGTGCGGCCGCAATCGGGCTTTGCCCCATCAGCGATCCGGCAGCTTCGGCCAGCAATGCCCTCGTTTCTACGGCGTACCGGCTTGTCACCGCGTACTTCACCAGGGTAGGGGCCACGCGAACGCCGCGCTCAAGCGATGCAGCTGCTTCGCTGCCCCCACCCGCCTCCCGCGGCACCCTGGCAAGTACCTCCGCCAGCCGGGCCAGCTCAGCAGCATGCGGATTCCAGGCCACGCCGCCCGCGGCTGCGCGCAACTTCTCACCCAACTCCCGTATCTCTGCCAGCGGATGCGACAGCAGCCGCGATACCTGCGTCTCCAGCGTGCGGGCATTCACAATCTGCCCCAGCGATGTGTTCGCAGCCAGGGGCAACAGGTACCGCGCCACGTCGAAGGCACGCGCCTTCAGCGTCCGGTCAAATGCCTCCTGCTTCATCTCCGGGGGGCGTGCGGTCGCCTCCTGCAACTGCGCGAACACTCCGTCCGACACCTCGCGGTAGCGGGCGAGCAGCGCCTGCACAGCAGCGGTGTACTGCAGACGGTCCCGCTCCTCGCTGAAGGCAGGTGTGTACCAGCCGCTGCGTTCGAAGTCCTGGTAGCGGGTTGAGCGCTCCTGCCCATCCCACCGCTGCTCATCCACCAGCACGATGGCTGCGAGCAGCGAAAGCCGTTCTACGGCGAATGCCAGGTGCGCCAGGTCGGCGATCGATCGATGGCCGTACTGGAAGTAAAACGTGTTCAGGAACTGCTCTGCCCTCTGCGCGCTGATCTCCTGAAGTGATTCCCGCAGGGTCAGCGCCGAGCGCGAATACTTCGCCATGGCATAGGCCAGCACCTCTGGGTCAGCCCCATGCACCGCGTACACCTCTGTCCCCGGCTCCGGCCCCGGCCCTGCCTCCGGGCCCAACTCCGGGCCCACTTCTGTCCTCGACTCCCGAGCGTCCGCCCTCTCCGGCCCCGCGTTCTGTTCCTTGCTTCTTCTATCGGCCGTTTCAGGCGCTTGTTCAGGGGATTTCTCAGAAGGTTCCATCGCGGAACCAGAATACCTTCCCATTTCGGGATTCGTCCCCGTCCCGGGCCCCGACGCGGCGGCCCGCAGGACACCAACGGCAGTGCAGCGGCCGCATAGTAGAAAATAGAAGCGCATGCCCATCGAGACCGCCACCCAGCCCGCAAACAACCCAGACGAGCCGGCGGCCGTGCTGCGAACGACCACTCATCGTTCAGAGCCGCTGCCGCAGCGGCCCTGGGTGATGCAGCAGCGCTGGAATGATCTCCTGTTTGCCCACTGGCCGATGCCGCCGGCGGCCATCGCGAGGACGCTTCCCGAGAACCTGGTCGCCGACACCTTCGATGGTTCAGCCTGGCTCGGCGTGGTTCCTTTCGGCATGGATCGCATTCGGCTGCACGGGCTCCCCACGGTTCCTGGCGCCCGCGCTTTTCCCGAGCTCAACCTGCGCACCTATGTGCGCGAGCGCGGCTCTAACCGCACCGGCGTCTTCTTCTACTCGCTCGACGCCAGCAACCCGCTGGCTGTCGCCATTGCGCGCGGCATCTTCCATCTCCCTTACTTCTGGGCACACATGAGCCTTAGTTACGGCAAGGAGCCGGGCCGTTCGCGCGAAATCCACTATGCGAGCCAGCGGCTGCTGTCCCGTCACCCG
The DNA here is from genome assembly GCA_964243175.1 of uncultured Acidobacteriaceae bacterium. Lineage (GTDB taxonomy): Bacteria > Acidobacteriota > Terriglobia > Terriglobales > Acidobacteriaceae > EB88. The sequence goes on along the minus strand of CAXTEW010000012.1, from coordinate 11,148 downwards.
GCGCGCTTCCAGGCAACGTATCGGGGTCTTGGCATCATGGCTCAGGGGCCGCTCGAGCAGTTTCTTACCGCGCGCTACTCCCTCTACACCGCCGACCGGGCCGGCAACCTGCTGCGCGGCGATATTCACCATCTCCCCTGGCCGCTGGAGCGCGCCGAGGCTGATTTCAAGCTCAACGAACTGCCCGCGGCGCATGGCTTCACGCTGCCAGACTGCGCCCCGGTACTGCACTACTCGCGCGAACTGCTGGTGTATGTCTGGGCGCTGGAGCGCGCCCGCATGAGTGCATTTGAACGCGCAGTCGCCGCCAAGGTGCACCCTGCAGCGGCAGGCAGTCCGATCGCCTCGACCGATCACCGGTAGCGCCCCTGCCTGCGTACTCACGCGTCTGCCCCCTGGCCCGGGGGGTCTACCGAGACCCATATACTGGTCGCTGCGCTGCACGGCCGTATGGTCACGTCGCAGCCACCAGGAAACGGAGCTCGCCGCCTTGCCAGAACAAACTCCTCCCCTCGCCGGAAAAACGGCCCTTGTCACCGGAGCGTCCCAGGGCATCGGCCGCCGCATCGCGCTCGCTCTTGCCGAGGCTGGGGCCCACGTCGCACTAGCCGCGCGCAACGGGGACAAGCTGGCCGCGGTCGCCGGCGAAATCACAGGGGCTGGCGGCACGGCAACGACCTACCCCTTGGACATCAGCAGCGATGTCTCGATCCGGGAAGCAGCGAAAGCGATGCTGGCAGCCCACGGCACTGTGGACATCATCGTCAACAATGCCGGGATCACGCGGGATGGACTGATGATGAGGATGAAGCGCGCCGACTGGGACGACGTGCTCAATACCAACCTCACCGGTACGTTTCTGATGACGCAGGCGCTGCTGCCGGCGATGGTGAAATCTCGCTGGGGGCGCATCGTCAACATCACGAGCATCGTGGGGCAAACGGGCCAGGCAGGGCAGGTGAACTACGCTGCCAGCAAGGCCGCGATGCTTGGCCTGACGCGTTCGCTCGCACGTGAAGTGGCCTCTCGCGCGATCACCGTCAACGCCGTCGCCCCTGGCTACATTGAAACAGCGATGACCGCGGTGCTGACCGATGCGCAGAAGCAGGCGATGCTCCAGCACGTGCCGCTCGGTCGCGTGGGTACCGAGGAAGATGTGGCTGCCGCTGTTGTCTTTCTGTGCTCCCCGGGCGCGAGCTACATCACGGGGCACACGCTTGATGTGAACGGTGGCCTGCACATGCAATGATGGCGCGGGCACGAGGCAGCTTTGCTGCCAGCGTGCCGCGGCGGTGATGGGCGACTTAGGCCAGGTCGGAAGCCGCGGGATGCTGCGTCACCTGTAGCGTGCCTAAATCTGCGGCGCCCTCAACACCGCTGTGTTGCGCAGCGAGCAGGCCGGCATGGCGCTGCTTCCACAACTCGGCGTTGAGCTCCGCACCCACCAGGATGGACACAGAAGTTAGATATAACCACAGCATCAAAACAATAATCGCGCCCAGTGAGCCATAGGTGGCGTTGTAATTCGAAAAGTGGCCGATATAGAAATCGAGGCCCAGCGACCCCAGTATCCAGATACCCACCGCAAGCGCCGCGCCCGGCAACGACGAGCGAAAACTGACCTTGCGGTTGGGACCCAGGTAGTACAGCAGCATGACATTGGTGACAAACGTAACGAACATGAGAGTGATGCGCAGCGGCGGCCATATCAGCGCGAAGACGCCCGGTACAGGCAGGATGTAGGAAAGAAAGTGGATGAAGTGCGGACCGGCAAGCACCAGCAGCAGCGTAACAACCGCCAGGCCACCGCACACCAGGGTGAGCAGCAGGGCCTGCAGCTTGTCTCGCCACCAGGAGCGCTCGACGGGCACGTCATACGCGATATTGAGCGCCTCGATCAGCGCCGAGAAGGAGCCGGCCGCGGCCCATAGGTAACTCAGGACGCCGATGGACAGGATGCGCGCCGGGTGCGCTGTCAGGATCGAGGACAGAACAGACTTGACCAGCGCCATGGCGTCCGGCGGCACCAGCAGGGCCATCATGTCGAGTAGCTGCTGGAAGAGGTTCGGGATCCGGAGCGCGCTCAGCAGTGCTGAAGCGACCATCAGCAGTGGCACAAGGGACATGAGGAGGAAGAAGGCGACCGCTGCCCCGATGGTCAGCACCCGGGTGCGCATGATCTCGTTGAAGAGCACCACCGAAAGACGTGGCACCTTTCTGCACTCGTCAACGACCTTGTTTACTTGTGCCGCCAAGCTTTCAGCCATGACTCATTCCTGATAGCGCAACCTGTTGGCTCCCCGGGAGCAGCGTCGCAGCTGCATCCCGAGCCTGTCCACACGCAGAGCAACAGCGTACTAGATGCGCACGTGACATCGTGGAGCCGCCGGCGCTTCGTGGCGACGTGCTGAATCCTTTGTGTCTCAGCGAGGACAGCACCTTTGCCGCCGATCGCTGGCCAGTGATTAGGAAGGTACCGGCACTTGCGGCCAGCTGTTTCTACCTGGGTGCAGCCAGGAGGGTTCGGCTGGCCGGTCACGGCCGATCGGCTTGCACCTGCTTTCCGGCGGGTAATGAAGAATCATGGGTACTGGTGTGACCCAGCAAGTGCGCTTTCCCGTCGACAGCTTTCGAGCTCCATGTTAACCATGGAGTCATCGGAGTGCTGCCGTGCAGGTCGCCTCCTTTGGCTTTCAGACCAGCAGATTTCAGACCAGGGAAGAGCAGGCATGGAAATTGGCATCACGATCCGCAGCTTCCGCCTTGAACGTGGACTGTCGCAGGGCGATATCGAGAAACGTACCGGACTACTCCGCTGTTACCTGTCTCGGGTAGAAAACGGGCATACGATCCCCTCGCTGGAAACTTTGACCAAGATCGCCCACGCCCTGGAAGTTCCCCTGGGCCAGTTCTTCGCGGAAAGCACCTCGGCGCGTGAAGTACCGGCTCAAAAAATCTCTGATGACGAACTACGCTTCCTCACCCAGATCCGCCGCTACTCCTCCAGCCTGAACGAGAGCGACAAGAAGCTGCTGCTCGCAATGGCCAGGAAGTTTGCCACGGCAACCACGGCTGGCCAGTCCGCCTCTGCCTGAGCTCGAACGGCGGACCAATGCCTGGCCGCGCCCGCCTCCCGCACGGGATCAGGTAGCCTGGGCGGCACCCAGGTAGAAAGCTCGTACACCCGAACAGAGCAGCGCCAGCAGAAGCGCGCCGCCAGCCAGGGCAAGGTTGCGTCTACGGGTGAATAGCCTGGTAGGCGAGCCAATCCTGGGTACCAGCCCCAGCGCCAGCAGCAGCCCCGCGGCAAAGCCACCGATGTGCGCGGAGTTATCCACCCGCAGCGAGAAATGCCCTGCGTTCACCCCTACGGCAAGCACAAAGTTGAGCGCCGCAAACCAGATGACGTTGCCGCGTAATGACTTGCGGTCGGCCGGTCGCAGCGGCAGGTAGCGGGAATTCAAGAGGACGATCAGCACGCCGGCCAGTCCAAAGATCGCCCCCGAGGCGCCAGCCCCAACCTCGCCTCCACCGTCGAGGCCAGGATGGATGACGATTGACAGCAGGTTACCCGCGGCCGCGGTCAACAGGTAGGTGCCCACGAGGCCAGACGTCCCCAGCAGCGGTTCGCCAAGCAGGCCCAGGTTCCACAGGCACCACATATTCGTGAGCAGGTGCAGGAAGCCGATATGCACAAAGCCGGCCGTGAACAATCGCCACCACTGGCCCAGCACCAGCACATACCCGCCATTGTTGGCGCCCCAGGCGATCAACTGCTCTGGCTGGGGCGAGACCGGGGAGACGCCGCTGAGCGACATGGCGAGAAAAACAGCCACGTTGACGCCTAGTAACAGGTAGGTAGCAGGCGCCGCAGCCCAGCTTCTCTGCGCCCTGGCCCGGCGGTCGCTGCTGGTAGCGGGCTGGTAAACAGGATCATTGGGGGGGAGAACGACGGGCGCCAGTGACGCGCTGTACCCGGAGCCAAAGGATGGCTCGCCGGGCGCGTAGATATGTGTCAGTCCGGCAGCCTCCTCCGCGCCTTGGCTGCGATCGTCTGCAGGAGCAGGTTCCGGTCTGTGCCCACCCCTGTCCGCCATGCCACTACGGTAGCCGGTGAGGCGGCAGCCTGCAAATTACCGTTGCGTATCGCTGACGCCGGGGCATGCTCCACGGCTGGCAGCGGCCCCTGTGACAAGCCCCGGGGCACCCCGTACAATCGACTTTCCCTTGGCCCCAGCCGCCGCCAACTTCCGCGGTGCTCCCAGTGGAAGTGTCGTGGAGGATTTCTACCTTGGTAAGTGGTCTCAAGCCCGTACGGCGCGCCCTGCTCAGCGTGACAGACAAGGACGGCCTGGTGCCATTCGCACGCGGTCTCGCCGCGCATGGGGTGGAACTGGTATCGACTGGCGGTACGGCACGCACCCTGCGCGAGGCGGGCCTGGCGGTGCGGGACATCGACGATCTCACCGGCTTTCCGGAGATGCTCGACGGCCGCGTCAAAACGCTGCACCCCAAGGTCCATGGCGGCATCCTCCACATGCGCTCCCGGCCTGAGCATCTCCAGGCCATCGCTGCCCACGGCATCGAGCCGATCGACATGGTGGTCGTCAACCTGTATGCCTTTGAGAAAACAGCCGCTCGTGCGGACGTTGTGTTCGGCGACCTGATCGAGAACATCGACATCGGCGGACCGTCCATGTTGCGTTCGGCTGCCAAGAACTTCGAAGATGTAGCCGTTGTCACCCGGCCGGCAGAGTACGAAGCCCTTGTCGAGGAGCTGGCAGCCAATGCCGGCCGGCTTGCGCGCGCTACCCGCTGGCGACTTGCCCGGCAGGCCTTCAGTACGACCGCGGCTTACGATGTCGCGATCGCCAATGCGCTGGACCGTGTGGGCCAGGCGGAGGAAAACAGCGCCGGAGAGCCGCCGCAACCCGACGCCGAGGCCTACCCGGACGCTGCCGTAGGCAGCGCGAGCGCATCGCGGCCAGCCCTGCCCGCGACCCTGCGCATCGTGCTGCCCCGCACCGCGATCCTGCGTTATGGCGAAAACCCCCACCAGCGAGCAGCCCTGTACGCTGACGGATCAAAGCGCGGCGTTGCCGGCGCCCTGCAGCTCCAGGGCAAGGAGCTTTCCTACAACAACCTCGTCGACCTGGACGCCTGCTGGGAGCTGGCGCAGGAGTTTCTCCCCAGGCAGGCAGGCGCTGCTTCCAACGAGACGGCGGAGCTGCACCACCCTCACTCCCCTGCCATGGTCGCCATCATCAAACACACTAACCCTTGTGGCGCCGCCACCGGCGCCACCGTGCTTGAGGCGTACACCAAGGCCCTCGCGGCGGACCCGGTATCTGCCTTCGGCGGCGTGATCGCGGTGAACACCACCATTGATGAACCGGCGGCTGAACAGATCGCGAAGCTCTTTGTGGAAGCGATCGTCGCGCCGGGCTACACCCCCGGGGCGCGCAGCCGCTTCGCTGCGAAAAAGAATCTGCGCCTGCTCGAGATCGAGCACGGCGGCGGCTCGGTCGTGTTGAAGAACATCCCGGGCGGCATGCTGGTCCAGGATGCAGACCACACCATGGTCGAGGCAGCCGATCTGCGGGTGGCCACGGCCCGCCGGCCCAGCGAGGCGGAGCAGCAGGCATTGCTGTTTGCCTGGCGCATCTGCAAGCATGTCAAGTCGAACGCCATCGTGTACGCGCGCGATGGGCAAACAGTGGGGATCGGCGCGGGGCAGATGAGCCGCGTGGATGCAGCACGTTTCGGGGCGCAGAAAGCGACCCTCCCGCTCGCCGGCTGCGTTGCCGCGTCCGACGCTTTTTTCCCCTTTGCCGATGGGCTGGAGGTCGTCGCTGCAGCGGGGGCAACGGCCGTGATCCAGCCAGGCGGCTCGGTTCGCGATGCCGAGGTTATCGAGGCTGCGGATCGGCTGGGCATCGCCATGGTCTTCACCGGCTTTCGGCACTTCCGCCACTAAGCGCGAGTGTGGGCCTTCTCTGGTGGGCGAGGGAGAAGCAGATCCTTCGGCTACGCTCAGGATGACCCTACTTTTTTCGGTGGGAGCAGGGGGAAGG
>CAXTEW010000012.1:0-4974 GCA_964243175.1 uncultured Acidobacteriaceae bacterium | reverse complement strand
GTCATCCTGAGCGTAGCCGAAGGATCTGCTCTACCAGAGCTCGCCACCCGCAGGCAGCGAACGCTTCACCCACCGGTAACACCTTTTACCGAAACGGAATCTCTATGGCGTTTACAATCGTCTGAGCATCAAGCTGCCATTCTCCGGCGGCTGAAAGGCCGAGCAGCGCCTCACGCCCATGACCCCAACACACTTGCTTTGCCCGCGCCACCGTCCCTCCGCCCGCCTGCTTGCCTTCGCCTCCGCCCTGCTGCTCGCTGCCGTTCCGCTCCAGGCTCAGAAGGAACCCCAGGCAAGGACGCCGGCCAGCCACGCCGCCGACGCGTACTACCATTCCATGCTGGCGCATGCGTATGAGGAGCAGGCAGTTTCGGGCGGACAGCCGGAGCTGGCCAATCGCGCGATCGAAGAGTACAAGATGGCGCTGGCGGACGACCCCTCGGCTGCCGCGCTCAACAACGGGCTGGCCGAGCTGTACTTCCGCACCGGCCGGGTGAAGGAAGCCATCGAGGCGGCGCAGGCCGAGATCGCGCGAGACCCCAACTCGCTCGACGCGCACAAGCTGCTGGGCCGCATCTACCTGCGCTCCCTTGGGGATGGCCAGAGCGCCGGCAACAGCCAGATGCTGCAGCTCGCCATCGCCGAGTACACCAGGATCGTTTCGCTCGAGCCGAACAGTATCGAGGATCACCTCCTGCTCGGCCAGCTGTACTCGTTCGCCAAGGATTCACCCCACGCACAAGAGCAGTTCGCGGCTGCGCAGAAGATTGACCCACACTCAGAAGAAGTCGTGCTCAACATGGCCCGGATTGACACCGAGCAGGGCAACCTCCGTGCCGCGATCCAGGTCCTGAACAGCCTGCCCGATGCGGACCAGACAGCCAAGACCGAGTACGCGCTGGGCGCGAGCTACGACCAGGCGAAGGAAACCAAGCGCGCGATCACTGCCTACCAGAAGTCGCTGGCACTGGAGCAGGACAACCTGGACGTGGAGCGCGCGCTGGCCGATGCCCTGCACCGCGATGGGCAGGATAAAGCCGCGCTGGCCGCTTACAATGACGTGATCGACGGCGACCCGACAGATGCCTCGGCGTATCTGCATGCGGCCGAGATCGAGCGCAACGATGGGCGGCTGGATGAAGCGCTGGCCAACCTGAAGAAAGCCGCGCCGCTGGCGTCCGACTCTCTCGAGATCCGCTACAACGAAGCGCTCGTGTATGAGCAGCTAGGCCAGGGCAGCGAGGCCGAGCGGCTCCTTTCGAAAATGGTCGCGGACGCAGAGCACAGCACCGGCGACTACTCCGCGCCGGAGAAGAATAACTACGCGTTATTTGTCGAGCACCTGGCCAGCGTGTATGCCAGCGAGGGTCGCACGGACGACGCGATCAACACCTACAACAAGCTGGTGCCACTCGGCGGAGATTTCGCGCTCAACGCGTACGGTGCCGAGGTCGACACATACCGCGAGGCTCACCAGTACGACAAGGCGACCGCAACCCTGCAGCAGGCGGTGGCGAAGTATCCGAAGAACCGCGGCTTGAAGCTCGCGCTGGCTAACCAGCTCGCCTCGACAGGCAAGTACGATGACGGCGCCAGCCTGGCCAGGAGCCTGCTGAACAACACGCCGCAGGACCGCGATGTGTACCTGACACTGGCACAAATCGACATGCACGCCAGGAAGTGGAAGGACGCGGGCGAAGCGCTCGACAAGGCCGACCAGCAGAGCAGCAGCAACGACGAGAAGCTGGGTGTGCTGCTGCAGCGGGCAGTGCTCGAAGACCACCAGAAACACTACGATGCGGCGGACGATGACTACAAGAAGGCGCTCGCAATCGACCCGAACAACAGCCTGGTGTTGAACAACTACGGCTACATGCTGGCCGATCGCGGCGCTCGCCTTAATGACGCGCTGGCGATGATCCAGAAGGCAGTCAAGCTTGACCCGCAGAACTACGCCAACCTGGACTCGCTGGGCTGGACCTACTTCAAGATGGGCCAGTATGCGCTGGCCGAGAACAACCTGCTGAAAGCCAGCCAGCGCTCGGCGCAGGACGCGACAGTGCACGAGCACCTGGGCGACCTGTACGAGAAGACCGACCGGCTGAAGCTCGCCGCGTCGCAATGGGAAGAGTCGCTGCGGCTGTACGGCAAGACGGATCCGGGTGACGCGGAACCGGGTGAGGGATCGCGCCTGCAGAAGAAGCTTGATTCGGCACGCGTCAAGCTGGCCAAGGAAATGCCGGAAGCTGATGGCAGCGGGAAGCAGCATCCGTAGCAGCGGAGCAGCACGAGCGCTGCGAATATCCACGGCGAAGTACGAAGTACAACGCTGGCACCGCTCTTCGTGAACTTGCCCGTTTCGCTTCGTCTGGTGTCCTGATCTTAGAGGACGACCGGCGAAAGCCGCGCGGGTCGTGCCTGCGGACTCGCCCCGCGGGTCATTTATCCTAGGCCTGCATGCTGCATCCGCTACACTCCTGTGCTGTACCCGACATACCGGAGGGCGCGGAGGCGTCGCTCGTCGCCCGGGCTTATCCTGAAGCAGAACACGCCTACCGCTCCGCGTTTGAGCGGGATCGCGCACGCGTCATCCATGCGCGGGCATTTCGCCGTTTGGCCGGCAAGACCCAGGTATTTTCAGCGGGCAGCGCGGCTGGCGAGCCCTCGGACCACTTCCGCTCCCGCTTGACCCACACCATGGAAGTCGCGCAGATTGCACGCACCATGGCAACCACGCTCGCGCTCAACCACAACCTGACGGAAGCGCTCGCCCTGGTGCATGACATCGGGCATCCGCCCTTTGGGCATGCGGGCGAGCGGGCGCTGGACTCGGCGCTGCAGGAGTATGGATTGCGCTTCGATCACAACCTGCACGCCCTGCGGATCGTCGAGCATTTCGAGCAGCGGTACGCCGCGTTCCGCGGGCTCAATCTCACCTTCGCCGTGCGGGAAGGCATCATCAAGCATTCGCACGACTATACCGTCGAGGAGCAGCCGCAGCTGCGCGCCTACCTGCTTGGCCAGCAGCCGCCGCTTGAGGCGCAGCTCATCGACCTCGCGGATGAGATCGCCTATCTCACCGCTGACCTCGACGACGGCATGGAGGCAGGGCTGCTTGACGTCCGGCATGTGCGTGAGCACGTGCGACTCTTTGAGCGCTTCTACGCGCCCATGGCTCGCGAGCATGCCGCGGCCAGTGAGAAACTCATCTTCAACGAAGCCCTCAAGCTCATGCTGAACGCCCTGGTCGGCGACCTGCTGGAGGAAACAGTCCGGCAGGTTAACGGCGCAGGGGTGACGACGCTCGACCAGGTGAGACATGCGGGGCGCAGGCTGGTCTGCTTTTCCGCCGGGATGGAGCAGGCTCGCATGGAAGCCAAGCGCTACCTGTACCACAACCTGTATGGCTCAGCGGCGCTTGAGCGCGACCATGCGACAGCAGAGGCAGTGGTGCGTGACCTGTTCCAGGCGTGGGTCACCAGTCCCGCGCTACTTCCACCTGGCTATGCCGCACGGATCAAGCCGGGAAGCGAGAGCGAGGAAGAGCAGGCTCCCCGCGTCGTTGCCGACTACCTGGCTGGCATGACAGACAGCTTCATCCTGCAGCAGTATGCCGCCCTGCATCGAGCCCACACGTCGAGCTCAACCCTTTCGTTCCGACCCCTTTGATGCGCGGTGACAGAAGCAGACAAGCCATCAGCACGGCGGTGTGCGCGGAGCGAGAGAATCGAGGCCGCGGCTGATGCAGAGAGCGGCCAAGGATGCGGCTGGCATCATGAGAACGCCGCAGGCGCTGTACCGCAGCAGCGACCAAAGCGAGTCTCCCGAGTCTGCTCGCATCGCAGCGATCGCCATTAGGGAGTAGGGGAAAACAAGGACGGCTGCTGAAATCGTCCCGGGAGCAACTTCCCGGCGGGTCAGCGACAGGACGCAGTGGCCGATGCCGTTCGTCATCATCGCGAAAACGACTACTTTCGCGAGGGCCACTGCGGCAGGAGCTCTTCGACTGTATGCCAGCGCGGCCACCACCGCTACACCGCCTGTTAGCAACCAGGCTGCACGGCGAACAACGCGGCGGCTGATCAGCCTCTCGGTCCACCGGGAGCGATACACGCGAACAAAATCGTCGTACCGCGCCAATTCCTCCGCATTGTGGATCGCCAGAACAACCGGGCACAGCAGGTTGACCGCTACAAATCTCATAGCTCGCTCCCCCTTTGATCCTCCCGCCGCGATGGATAGTGCCAGGTACTGGGATGGAGCAGTGCCCGCTTACTGCACCTTGCCCCGTGGCCGCAGCTTGCGCAACTCGGTCGCACAGGCGATCGCATTCAGCGACGCGAACTTCAAGTTATCAAAGGCGGCCCAGATCCAGAAGCGCGTCGACAAGGCCTCGTTCGCGTCGGCCTGGCGGATCCGCAGAAGCAGGTCCTCCTGCCCGGCAGAACTCAGGTTGCTGGGTGGGTCGCTTTCTCCGATGACCACGTCAACGTGCTCGCCAGCCAGCGTCGCTTCCAGGTGTTCCAGCGCGACGGCCCGCTCCATCTCGACGCCGATCGACATGCCGTATCCATGGAATGCGGGCACCTGCAACAGCTGCACGCCGACCTGCGGCAAGCGGCCACCGGAGAGCAGCGCATAGTGGCGGCGGATGCGTGTCTCTGTCGCCAGCAGGTCGATCTTCGCCAGCTCTCCCAGGGTAGGCGTGAGATTGAAGGCGAGCTGCATGTCGAAGACGTCCTTCGGCATGTTCTGGAAGTTCAGCAGGGCGACGGTCTGCTGGTGAAGCTCATCGACGGCCTGCCGTCCATGCTCCGATGCCGGCTCGTGCACGGTAGCCCACGCGCTACGCACGGCCCCTACATCCTGCAGGCGCACCATCAGCAGCGCCAGGGCCGTTGCAGCGACATGCGCTGAGACCAGGGCGGGCGTGTGCAGGTCGGGGGCTGGGCTGGTCGGGCTTTCGATCGAATC